>JAOZTV010000150.1 GCA_029939015.1 Candidatus Aminicenantota bacterium | reverse complement strand
TTTGAAGTTGAGTAAAATAAAAGGCAAAGAGGCAATGAGTAGAACAAAAGATGAACTTATATTAGATATCTTATTAATTATAAAGGAATAAAATGGAAAATTTGAGAATAAATTCTATTGAAAGAAAAAATGAAGTTGTTATAAGTATAGATGGTAAAAATATAATTGCCTATGAAGGTGAGTCACTATTATCTGTGATGATAGCGTCTGGAATTAAAACATTACGAAAAAGTTCTGTTTTAAAGGAACCAAGAGGCGGTTTATGTGGTATGGGTGTATGTTATGATTGCCTTGTAATAATTAATGGAGTGTCGCAAAGAGCCTGTATGTCTTATGTAAAAAATGGTATGGAGATTAAAACCGATGCTTAAAAAGAAATATAATATTGTAATTATTGGTGGTGGTTTTTCAGGAATTGTTGCAGCCAATGAGCTTTCAGATAATGGATTATCAATTTGTTTAATCGATGAAAATAATTATATAGGTGGTCAGTTACTCAGGCAAATTCCTGAGAAACTTGGTATAAAAAAAAATTATAAGCCAGATAGTTTTAAAAAAAAAGGATTAAGCTTTGTAAACAGTTTAAATAAAAAAAAAATTGATCAGTATATAAATTCTTTTATAATAGGAATATATCCGGAAAATGAAATACTTATTGAAAAAGATAATAAAGAAGCTTTGTCAATAAAATATGATATTTTACTTTTTGCAACTGGAGCAAGAGAAAAATATTTGCCATTTAAAGGCTGGACCTTACCAGGTGTTTATTCAAATGGAATGTTACAGGTAATGATGAAGAGTTCGGGTATTCTGCCTTCAAAAAGAATTTTATTAGGTGGTACAGGTCTATTCTTATTTGCAGTAGGATATGAAATATTAAAAAATAAAGGTAAGGTACTTGGTATATTAGAACAATCGGGAATGATAGATAAGGTCAAAATGCTCCCATTATTTATTGATCAATTTACAAAATTTGCTGAAGGTGGTAAATTTCTTGCTAAAATATACTCTTCGGGAACACCTGTAAAATATAGAAGAAAGATAATTGAAGCGAGAGGTGCAGATTATTTACAAGAGGTTGTGATTGGCAAGATAAATAGTTCTGGAGACATAATCTCAGGAAGTGAAAAAACATACAAGACAGATACTCTGGGCATAGGTTATGGTTTTACTCCAAATATTGAAGGTTTAGGGCTGGCTGGATGTAATTTAATTAATAAACCTGAGCTTGGTGGCTGGATAGTATCTGTTGATGATTATTTACAAACAAGTATTGAAAATATATACGCCGCAGGTGAAGTAACTGGTGTAGGAGGAGGTCCAAAATCAATATGTGAAGGTAAATTGGCTTCGTTATCAATTTTAAAACATTTTGAGAAAATTAACTTAGATGTTTTTAATGAAAATTTCAAAAAGATTTCAAATGAAAGAAAAAAACATTTTAAATTTGCAAAATTGTTTAATTCCCTTTATCCAATTACAGAGAATGATATTAACAATATAGAAGATGATACAATAATTTGTAGATGCGAGGATGTTAAAATGAAAACAATTAAAAATGCTGTATCATCGGGGTTTTCTTCCTTAAATTCAATTAAATTAGGTACAAGAGCTACAATGGGTAATTGTCAGGGACGAACATGCAGTCAGACTATAAATAATCTAATCCAGACTATGACAGCAATACAATCTAAACCTCTATCATTTAGACCACCATTGAAACCAGTTTCTTTGAATGTTTTTACAGAGGAATAATTTGTCTGAAAATTATCTTATTGCAGAACAAATTGAATCTGAAATACCAGTTAAAGAGGAACTATTACAAGAATTTATTGAGATTGTACAAACTTATCTAAAAAATCTTAAAGTAAATAATATTGAAGCCTTATACAAGAGAGGAGAGAAAATTACACCAGAAGAGACTTATGACTTCTTCAGATCACAGGAAAGGATTAATAATACAAAATTAATAATTCAATATCTTATCTCATTTACAAATTCAATACCTCTGGAAGAAGATATAAACAAAGAACAGGTAAATCCATTTAAACAGTTCAAACTTTTTATGATACGGACAATGAAATTACTTAAAGAACGTGATGTAAGGGATGCTATCATCTGTGAATTAGAGAATACTGGTATATTGAATGATAATAATCTCTGGTACTATAGAGGAAGAATAGATCTTGCATATAAAGAAATTTATAAATTACTTAAAACTGCAAATGCACCAATATATGAAGATTATAAGGTTTTATTTCTATCTATTAAGACATTGTCTAAGTTTTGGTTTGCTCAAAGAAATGAGAATATTAAAAAAATCAGAAAAAGTGATTATTATTCTTATAAATTTGCAGCTATTCTAATTGATAAAATAGATTCAACAACTGCAGTTACTAAAGAAAAATAATGTTAATTATTTACGGACTTATTTTTATTTTACTAATTATGCTTAGTGCTTTTTTTTCTTCTTCAGAAACTTCAATTCTATCTCTTAATAGAATAAGATTAGAACATAAGGCAAAAAAGAATATGAAGGCAAAAATAATTCATAATGTATTAAAAAAACCTGATTCTTTCTTTTCAATGATATTATTTGGCAATAACCTTGTTAATATTGCAGCTGCTTCAATTTCCGCTCTATTAACTGCAAAAATATTAAACTTGGGCGAGGAACTAACTTTATTTATTTCAACAATTATCACAACTATTATAATTTTATTTTTTGCTGAAATAATACCCAAAACTTATGCTTTTAGATATAGTGAACAAATGGCTTATTTATATGCCTATCCAATAAGAATATTATCATTTGTATTTGCACCATTTGTATATTTTATTACAAAAATATCAAACCTTTTTGTACCAAAAAAGTCAGAAAATATAAAAAACAAATTATCTATTGAAGAAGCAAAATATTTTTTGAAAACAGAAATTGAATTATTTCGATATAATCCTGAAGCATTAAAAATGGTCAATGAAATAATGGATTTAAGTGATAGGGATATAAAGGGTATTATGACCCCAAGAACAGGTATTATTGCAATAAAAGAATCTTTGGGTATAGATGAATTAAAAAACATTCTTTTACAAAAAAAAGTTTCAAAAATACCTGTTTATAAAGATAATCTTGATAATATAATTGGTATTCTTACATTAAAAAATATTATCCATGAACTCATGTGTATAGATTTAAAAAAAATTAAAATTAACGAAGTAATGAAAAAACCAATATTTGTTTCTGAGTATTCATCAATAAAATATGTTTTAGATGAGTTTAGAAAAATGAAAAAAGATATGGCCATAGTTCTTGATGAATATGGTGTAACAATTGGACTATTGACAATTAATGATATTTTTAAAGAAATTTTAGGTGAAGTTGAATTTGAAAAAAAAAGTATTATGAAACTATCTGAAAGAGTCTTTATAATTGAAGGTTCTTGCCCTGTTGAAGAGTTAAAAAACAAATTTGAGCTTGACCTTAGAGAGAGTAAAGATTATACTACTATTTCAGGCTTATTTATTTATCATTTTGGAAAATTTCCCAAGAAAAATGATTTTGTAAGAATAAATAAATGTTTGTTAAAAATTGAAAAAATGGGTAAAAACAAAATAGAGGTATTGAAGTTGGTGTTAAATGAAGAAGGAAAAAAAAAAAGATAAAAACAAGAATGTAACTGTAAATAGAAAGGCTTATCACGATTATGAAATAATTTCAAAGCACGAAGCGGGTTTAGTCTTACTTGGTACTGAGGTAAAGGCAGTAAGAGAGGGTAGGATTAACCTTAAAGATTCTTACATTGATGTAAAGAGTGGGCAGGCAATTCTGATAGGAACTCATATTGGACAATACTCAAACGCAAATTTGAATAATCATGAAACAGAGAGACCCAGGAAACTTTTACTTCATAGAAGAGAAATAAATAAATTTCTTCAAAAGGTTTTGGTAAAAGGAGTCAGTATAATTCCTCTAAAGATGTATTTTAATGAAAAGGGAAGACTTAAAGTTGAAATAGCTATAGCAAGAGGAAAACGCTCATACGATAAAAAAAATGCAATTAAAGAAAAAGATATCAAAAGAGAAGTAGATAGAGAATTAAAAAATTATAAGTAGGATAAAGGCAAATAGGCAAGTAGGCAGAGAGGCAATTAGTAGTACAAAGACAAAACTATTATTAGATATTCTATTACTTATACATATTTGAGAAGTTTTCTCCTTGCCTAATTGCCACTCTGCCTATTTGCCTTAATTAATATTTGATTTTTTTAATCAAATGTTAATATTTTAGTTGACAAAACAGTCTTTTAGTATTATATATTCGTATGGAAGAACAAGTTAAAGTTACACTGTATGGTTTATTGGCTGATCCAATTTCAAATACTCCGGTAATGGTATTAAAACCTGAAAATGAAAAAAAATTATTCCCGATTTGGATTGGATCTTTTGAAGCAAATGCGATTAGTATGGAATTGGAACATATTAAATCTCCAAGACCAATGACACATGATTTAATCAGTAATATTATATATAGTTTTAATGGTCATATTGAGAAAGTTGTAATTTCAAATATGGAACAAACTACATTTTATGCAAAACTATTTCTTAAAACAGGCGATGATATAAAAGTTATAGATTGCCGGCCATCAGATGCTATAACTTTAGCTTTAAAATACAATTCAAGTATTTTTATAGACAAAGAAGTTTATCAAGCATATACACTATCAGATCAAAAAACAAGTTTCTTAAATGATGAATCAAGATATAATAACTGGTTTTTAGATACAGACGAAGAACTTGATTAACTTAATTCTAAGTTTTAAATTTTAAATTTTTAATTAAATAAAATAATATAAACGATAAACCAATAGCTATAGTAGGAATTGTTAAGATAATCGAAATAGGTAAAAATATTGATGCTTTTATTAAACAAATTAAAGTTTTTAATTTAGATTGTTTTTTTATTTTTGAATTCAGATTACAACAATAAACAGAGCCTTTAGACAGTCTTTGTGCAAATAATGATACATTTAAAAAACCAAAGCCTTTAATATTTGAAACAAAATAAATTACTGAATCAAACTTTTCATTTTTTAAATTTTTATCAATGAAAAAAGGATGAAAGCTAGTTTTTTTTTTATAGTCCAAAACTTTCTTAATGCCTTTATATTTACTGCAATTTTCAATATTATGTGTATGGGTAAGTAAGTAAAACTCACAATCAGGGAATTGTTTATAGATTTGTGGGAGGTTTTTATCAAGTTGTTGGAGGCTGACAGATCTGATTAATAAAATTTTCTTTTTCATTTGAATATAATAAATGCCAGTTTTGTAGAAATTCTAAGCTTATTTAAAATTGATGGTTTAACTTTTTGTCTTTTAATTTTATTGATATTAATAAAGGCGGATAGGGTGGCTTTGATATATATTAGAGAATTCTGCTCAAATGAATGATAAATTGAATTAAATATCAATTGAGTAGTTTTAATAATCATTTGGTTAAAAGGAAAAAACTTCCAAATAATCCAATATAGATTTCTAGTATAGTAAAAAGGTCCTCTGGTAGAAGTCCTGTTAGTTGGTGCAAATTTATGAAATGAAATTATGTCAGGGAATTCTACGATATTATAACCTGCTTCCAATACCCTAATTGCAAGATCCATTTCATTCCAATATAAAAAAAACTCCTCTGGATAACCGCCAATTTTATTAAAAAGAGCTTTGCGAAAACCAGCACCTGCACCATTAAAACCCATTAAGTATTTTGCAGTTTTTTTGTCTTTTAATGAATTTTTCTCAATACTTTTTGAAACATCTTTGTAATTATAGTAATTCCTAACATCTAAAGCTAATATCCCAATTTTATCATCTTTCTCAAATTCCTCTACCATTCGCTGGATAGAATTAAGTTCAGGAAAGGAATCATCGTCAAGTATCAGAATATATTTTCCACTCGCCTTTTTAAATGCAGAATTATATGCTTTTACACCTTCATTTTTTTCTGTTTCTATAATAATAACATTGGGGAAATTATTCTTGATCATATCAACAGTATTATCAGAAGAGGCATTATCTGCAACAATTACTTCTAACTCAACATTATTTAGCTGGGACTTATAAATTTCTGTAAGAGTCTCATTAAGATCGGCTTTCCTATTATAACTGAGAATGGCAATAGAAACTTTTATCATCCTATATTTTTACATAAAAAATAAAAGAAAGCATGGTTTTAATCCTCAATTATAATAATTTTTCAATCTCAGCTGATAGCTTTTCAAGACTTCTATCTTCAGATTTAACTTTACTTACTATTTTTAAATTTTTGTCCAAAAGAAATAATGTAGGGACTGAACGGAATACACCATATTTATAATATATGTCTTTTGTTGCCCAGCCTATTTTAAATGGTAAAGCTTTTGCTATTTCCTCAGTTTTTTTGTCCGACGACCTTTTTTTCCAGTTTTTTAATTTATCCAATGATAAAACTATTATTTGAAAACCTTTTTTATTATATTTATTATATAGTTGTTTCATTATTAGCATATTTTTTTTACATTCAGGACACCAGCCAGTCATGAATTTAAGTATAAGTGGTTTGCCAATATAATTCTTTAATTCTATTTTACTGCCATCTATTGCATTAATAGTAAAATCAGGTGCCGAGCCATTAGTATTAAGCATATATTTAAAACCTGCAATACCGCCATAATATGCGCAATACTCAATGTTTTGTATAAATGTTTTATTCTTAGGGATTTTTAATAAGGCATCTTTAAAGGATTGTATCGCTCTATTATAGTATTTAGAAGCAATATTAAATTTTTTTTTCTTTGCCATATCTTTTGCATATCTTAGTTGTATCTGACCTGTCTGATTTAGATAATGCAAATAATTTTTCTTATATTTTTTATTCTCAGGGTTCTCTAAAATCAATTTTTTGTATATAATTGATATCTTTAAGTAAGTATCAACAGCCTCATCAATCTTACCTTTACTTTTTAAACTTCTTGCATTATTAGCCATATTACGTGTTTTCTTAATAATATCTTTGCTTTTTTCTGTCTCTGCAAAACTTAAAGATATTAATAGAAAAAAAATAATAAAAATAAATAAAGTGGTTTTCCTGTTCATATTTGCCTCCAAAGACAATGAATACAATATTTATAAACTTTTTTCAAGTATTTTTATTTTTTATTCTTAAAAATATTTTTTGAATTTGGCCTATTTTGTTTTTTCTTCCTTGCTGCAAAGAATTCCTGTTTTTTTCTTTGTTTTTCTTTTTCCCATTCTTTGTTTTCCTTATCTGTTCTTGCCTTTTCTGTCTGAGGGTATGGGTTGTCATCAATTATTTGTAATTTGAGATTTATCAATTTTTCAATATCTTTTATATAGACATTTTCTTCTGGTTCACAAATTGATATTGCATTACCTTCTTCTCCAGCTCTTCCAGATCTACCTATCCTGTGAACGTAAGTTTCAGAAATATTTGGTATATCGTAATTAATTACATATCTTAATTTATCAATGTCTATTCCTCTCGCTGCTATATCCGTCGCAACCAACACCCGAATCTCTCCAGCTTTAAACTGCGCTAATGCTTTTTGTCTTTGGTTTTGTCCCTTATCACCATGTATAGCTGCAACTTTGATATTTTGTTTTCTTAAGTTGCGGGCAATTTTATCAGCACCATGTTTTGTCCTGGCAAATAATAAGACCTGATCAATGCTTTTGTCCTTAAGAATGTGAATCAGTAAATCTTTCTTATTTAATCTATTTGTATAGTAAAGATATTGTCGTATAGTTTCAGCAGTTGAAGAAATAGGACTTATATCAACTTTTTTA
>JAOZTV010000149.1:5008-7842 GCA_029939015.1 Candidatus Aminicenantota bacterium | reverse complement strand
GATAGTTTTTTTTTATTATTGTATAATTAAAAATTAAAAATTTGGAGAATAATGTGTTAAACAAAGAAATTCCTTTTTCGAGACCTTTTATTAATGATGATGAGATAAATGAGGTTAGTGAAGTCTTAAGGGGAAAGTGGATTACAACCGGTGAAAAGGTTAAAGAATTTGAAAATAAGGTTAAAGAGTATTTAGATGTTGATATGGCAATTGCTGTTTCATCAGGGACGGCAGCAATTGATGTTTCTCTCGCAGTAAACAATATTTGCAGTGAAGATGAAATAATTACAACACCCTATACATTTGCATCAACTGTTTTATCAATAATTCATAGAGGTGCACATCCTGTTCTTATCGATGTAGATAAGGAAACTTTTAATTTAGACCCTATAAAGATTCTTGCTTATATAAAAAAAAACTATAAGAAGACTAAAAAAGGCTTATTGTCAAAAATAAGAGGTAAATACCTAAGAGGAATTATTATTGTTCATTTTGGTGGACAATCTGTAGAATTGGATGAATTGAATAGCATTGCAAAAGAGAATAATATCTTTATTATTGAAGATGCAGCTCATGCTATTGGAGCAGAATATAAGGGAGTAAAGATTGGTAATTCTGATAATGCAGTATGTTTCAGCTTTTATTCAAATAAAAATATCACAACCGGTGAAGGTGGTATGATAGTAAAAAAAAACAATAATAATGAAGAACTTTATAGGAAATATTCACTTCATGGTATTTCAAAGAACAATATAGAAAGATATAAGACAGGTTTACCTTTTTACGATATTGAAGTTGCTGGATTTAAAAATAATCTGACAGATATTCAAGCGGCACTTGGTGTTGTTCAGATAAGAAAAATTGATTATATTACAAAACAGAGAAATATTATTGCAAAATGGTATGATGAAGAGCTAAATGGTATATCTGAAATAGAATTACCTATAATAAAAAAACATAATTATTCGGCAAGACATCTCTATCCAATACTCTTAAAACCAGAATTTAAAGATAAAAGAGATGAATTGATATTGAAATTAAGAGAAAGCAAAGTTTACCCATCAGTTCATTTTTTGCCAGTACATTTTTTTTCATATTTTAAAAAGTATTATTCAAAAGAAGAAATAAACAATTTAATAATAGCAGAAGACCTATTCTATAGAGAAATTTCTCTACCAATTTTCCCAGAGATATCAAAGGAAGATGTTAAAAGAGTTGCCAAAACAATAAGCTTGTTTTTCTGATTAAATATTCAAACCTGTATTGAACAAAAAAAAGGGAAGTAAGACTCTTACTTCCCCAATTTTTATTAATTATTATAAATAATTATTTTACAACACGAACTCCAATATTGAGTTTTGTTCTTGATGCTGAAACAATTTTACAAAACTGACCACCACTAATTCTTTCAACTATCTTTCGACTAGTGTTTACCTGCCAGTGAAAACCCTTCCATACATTTTGTTTTAACTGGTAAAGATAAGGTTTTAATTTACATGTTTTCCAGTCGCTTCCATACGATAATACATTTCCTCCTGCTATTACCTGTAATGTCTTTGAAGATGGAACAAATACAAGATATGATTTGTTGAATTTCAATAAGAACCTAGTCGGGGCTGTACTTGAACTACCACCTACTACATCTACTGCAATATTATTTATCTTTTTTTCATTAGTATCACCAATTTTACCAAATTTTGATCCTTTTACAAGATAAACTTCTTTTCTGCTGGTATTTATCTTCCAGTAAAAACCCTTCCATGTCTTAAGTCTTAAATGATAAAGATATGATTTAAGATTAGCTCTCTGCCAACCTGAACCGTATGAAAGAACATTATTATTTGCAGCTACCTGTAATGTTTTAGAACTTGGAACATAAACTATATATGCACCATTAAAATCAAGGAAAAACCTTTTTGGTGCTTTTTTATTAAGAATCGGAGTAGTCCCAATATTTACATTTGCTGATGGTATTGTAGTGTTTGGAATTATTCTGACACCAGAATTGGTTCCAGGTTGGACAGCTGTAGCAGACTTGCAATTTAGTTTTGTTTTTAGAGCATTATTGTTTTCATTAGATTCGGCCAAAGCTTTATTACTATCAACTATAACCTTGATAATATGATTACCAGGACTCAATTTCAAATTCTGTGCATTTGGGAACCAGATATGACTAACGCTTCCGCCTGGAGATTTTAGCTTATGTTTTGGGTCAATACCTTTAAGTATTAATCCACCCCATGGCTTACCATTATTGTACATCTGTACACTTACTGCCTTTGGCAGGTTATAATATGAATCAGGAACTCCTGCATTCCCCTTATTTTTTATAGTAATTGATAATCTACATTTATCCAATAACTTAATCTTGCTTACTACTAAATCAGGAAGCTTAACAGGTGTGGTATTACCTCCGACAACTTTTGGGTACTTATAGTTCGCACGGACAAATTTTTCAAATAATAATTTCTTCTTAGTCTTATCAAAAATCTGAAATCTAACCCTGTTAACCTTAACATTTCCAGATTTAAAAGTAAAACTCTGATTTCCACTTCCTTTCACTGCTGTGTAAAGTTTCGAACCTGATGCTGCATATCCTGGACTTGTATTACTGCCTGTCATCGGACGCGCCCAGATATAAACATTAGGTATTTTACTTGTATATTTAAAAGCAATATTTACTTTCTGATTATAATCCAGAGATGCAGGTGAGTTAGGCGATATCCTGATGCCATAGATGGAATATTTGGCAACAGCTTTTGGATACCTATAGTTTGTTCGGACAAATTTTTCAAATAATAATTTCTTCTTAGTCTTATCAAAAATCTGAAATC
>JAOZTV010000149.1:0-4908 GCA_029939015.1 Candidatus Aminicenantota bacterium | reverse complement strand
CGGACAAATTTTTCAAATAATAATTTCTTCTTAGTCTTATCAAAAATCTGAAATCTAACCCTGTTAACCTTAACATTTCCAGATTTAAAAGTAAAACTCTGATTTCCACTTCCTTTCACTGCTGTGTAAAGTTTCGAACCTGATGCTGCATATCCTGGACTTGTATTACTGCCTGTCATCGGACGCGCCCAGATATAAACATTAGGTATTTTACTTGTATATTTAAAAGCAATATTTACTTTCTGATTATAATCCAGAGATGCAGGTGAGTTAGGCGATATCCTGATGCCATAGATGGAATATTTAAGAGTCGGTTTTTTTTTACCCCATGTTCTGTTCCATTTAATATTTGTGCTTGTTAAAGTCTTGTCTTTGGTATAAATTTTAACTTTTATATGCTTTGCCTTAAACTCTTCTGTACCTGTGTAATTCAATCCAACAACAACATTGTGAGTAAAATGAACCTGTCCCTTACGAACACCATTCGGCTTACGACCTGCTGGCTTATAAGACCACTTATTTGTTCCTACTATTTCAGCACCGATATAACATGCAGGATGATACTTTGGAGATATATAGTACTGTACTTGAAAAGTTACTGCCTTAGGTGTACGATACATCCTTTTAATACCCTGGATTTTAAACTTACTATTTTCAGCAAATAAATTTCCTGAAAATAAAAACGAACCAACTAATACTAATAAAAATAATAAATAAATTTTGTTTTTCATATTTCCTCCTAAACTCTTATATACAAAAAAAATAATTATATCTCAAAAAAAATAAATTTTTGTAAATAAACATTTTGCTTCCCTAAAAATAATTGTGGATTAATGTTTTCCATGGCAAGCCACCTGTGAATGATAGAACTAAATTTTAGTAGTTTCAAAAGTCCTAAAACCATAAAATATTTTATAGATGAGTTTTAGAAGAGAACCTTTTTTTACAACAAAACTCCAGCTAGGGTTGCGCTCATTAATGTTGCTAATGCACCGCCTAGTACTGCCTTTAGTCCTAATGATGCGATGTCTTTTTTTCTATGGGGTGCCATGGGTGCAATTCCTCCAATCTGGATAGCAATAGATGAAAAATTTGCAAATCCACAGAGAGCAAAGGTTAGCATAACAATTGTCTTTGAGCTTAAAGCTCCAGTTTTTATCATTTCAACAAAATTAATATATGCTAAAAACTCATTAACAACAATTTTAGTTCCAAATAAACTACCAAATGCCAATGCATCTTTTACAGGTATCCCGATACCAATTGCAAGATATTTTAAAATACTTCCTAACAAAAATTCCATTGATAATTTCTGGTTAGCCCCGAATGACTCTGCTATTAAAGAATTAAGACTTGGAAGACCGAATAATTCAATTCCACCAAATGAAATCAGGATGAAATTAAGCATCTGGATTAGAGCAATAAATACAATCAACATTGCGCCAACGTTTAATGCCAGTTTTAAGCCCTCTGAAGTACCGGTTGCAGCAGCCTCAATGACGTTTGAAGCTGTTTTTTCAACCTTTAATTTTACTGTTCCCATAGTTTTAGGAACCTCGGTTTCAGGGTATAAAACTTTTGAAATAACAATTGAAGCAGGTGCAGCCATTACACTAGCTGTAATTAAATGTACAGCAAATTCAAGTTTTGCACTTGTTATTGCCATATTATGAAAAGCTCCCTTTGAAGCCTCCAGACCATGTGCAATTTCATTACTAAAAGGAATATATGATAAGGTTCTTATTGATTCAATCATTGTCATATAGTCAATATCTTTTAAGGAAGCCATTGCATCACCAAGGATTTGAATATATGTTGCCAAAACACCACCAGCTACAGTTGCCATACCTCCAACCATGATAGTAAGTATCTCAGATTTAGTCATAGTTCCAATATATGGTTTAATCAATATTGGAGCCTCAGTTTGTCCAATAAAAATATTTGCGGTATTTGACAAAGATTCTGCTCCACTGGTACCAAGAAGTTTTGCCATCACCTTTGCCATAACTTTGACAATTGCTTGAAGAATTCCAAGATAATATAAAACAGAGGTTAGGGCTGCAAAAAATAAAATCGTCGGTAAAACCTGAAAGGCAAAGAAAAACCCCATACTACCTTTAGCTCCTGCAGGTGTTGCAAGTGAACCAAATATAAATTGAGAACCGATTGTAATAAAATCAAGTAATTTGACAACACCTGACCCAAGCAGGGAAACACCATCTTTTATCCACCCAAGTACAAAAAACCACCCTCTGAGTGTTTCACTGTGGATAATAGACACAGCAAAAAAAAGTTGAAGAAGCAAACCCTTACCAACAAGAGCCCAACTTATTCTTTTTCTATTATTTGAAAACAAGACCCCTATTGAGACTAAAAGAGCCATGCCGATAATTCCCCTGATAATTGTCATTAATTCCATTTTTCTTCTATTTAATTAATATTAAATTTTTTCTCTAATTTTTCATAAAAATCAATGATACATCTAACATATTTTCTTTTTACAAGATAGGATTTTGGGAAAAAACTTCTCTTAAATCCATAAATTACAATGTCTTTTAATTCCTTTGCTGATATGTCAAATGCCTCAACTGCTTTTTGCAATTCATCTGTAACTGTTGTTCTTGATACAAGTCTATTATCGGTACAGATGGTAGTTGATAATTTTGCCTCTCTCATCTTTTTAAACGGATGATCTTTGATATCTTTTATACTCGGAAGAGTCTGCATATTTGAAGTTAAACAAATTTCAAGAGTAGTTCTTCCATCTCCAATATATTGGGCTAAATCTCTGACATAATCTTTCTTGTCTTTAATTGCCGGACTATAGATCATCTCTTCATTAAAAAGATGAACCCCATGCCCGATTCTGTCTGCATGAAGCTCTGTTATTGCCTGAAATATACTTTCCGGTCCAAATGCCTCTCCTGCGTGAACAGTTTTTTTCATAAAATGTTTATGTGCAAGTGAATATGCTGTTTTATGGTCAACAGCTGGATAACCCATCTCCATACCTGCAAGATCAAACCCCACTACAGGAATTCCATAATTATCTCTTGCATCAACTGATGCCTTAACAAGTTCAACAGATGCTAACGAAAATATCCATTTCCTATCAGAGTATTTATGTACATTTAAAAGATCGTCAAAATACTCGGAAAAGCCGTAATCAAACATCCTCATTGCACAGGATATAATACCATATTCAAATTCAGGTTCTTTGCCAGTCTTGATTATATCACTTGAATTATAATCTTCCTTAGCCTTTAATAGTCCATTATTTACTGCCTTTAATACATCAATTACATCAAGTTTTGAACTCTGATGAAGTTGTGGTGCAAATCTTACTTCGATATATTTTACACCCTCATTTATATTATCTTCGGCTAATTCATAAGATATTCTTTCAATTGATTCAGGGTCTTGCATAATGGCTGTTGTATAGCCAAATCCCTGTAAATATTCTCCTAGATCATTATAATGGCTTTTAAAAACAAGTTTTTTCAACTCTTCTTCATCGTAAGATGGTAATTTTACATTTTGCTTTTGTGCAAGCTCTATTAATGTTGATAGCCTTAATGAGCCATCAAGATGTAAGTGCAAATCTGTTTTTGGTATAGCTTCTAAAAATTCTCTACTAATTATGTTTTTCATATTATTTCTCCTATTCTATTGATGAAATAAGCTCAAATATTTTTGGCTTATTTTTTTTTATTTCTTCTTTGGACAAACCATCTAGTTCATGTGGAAAGATTAACCATTGATCTGTCTCCCTTATAAAGTATTCAGGTTCAAAATTTGTTTTATTATTTGTTGGTTTATAGTAGGGTGTTGCAACCTTTATTTCCTCTGGTGTATTTTTCCTTGCATGGGTTTTAATATGCTCTATAACCGCTTCAACACTTAATCCAGTATCAAAAACATCATCAATAATTAATAGTCTATCCTCAGCATTTATATTCTTTATTATATAGTCTAACCCATGAACCCTTATCTCTCTGCTTCTCTGTCCAATACCTTCATAAGAGGATGTTCTTATGGAAATATGATCGGTTTTAATTCCAAAATAATCCAGTAATTCCTGAACAGCAATGCCAACAGGAGTTCCACCTCTCCAGATTGCAATAATGAAATTTGGTTTAAAGCCACTCTTAAATACATTAATACCTAATTGCATGGAATCTTCCAATAATTCCTGTGCACCAATATATGTTTTTTCAATCATTATATGCTCCTTTTTTTTTACTCTTAGGTACTAAGTTGTTTTTGTATCATCGAGACAACCATTTTTACAGAAACAGGGTTTCGCCCCTCCGGTATTATTATATCGGCAAATTTCCTGCTTGGTTCAACAAAGGCAATATGCATAGGTCTGACAGTCTCAAGATATTGATTAATAACTGAATCCATACTTCTTCCTCTTTCTAAGATATCTCTCTTTAGTCTTCGTATAAACCTAAGATCATTATCTGTGCTTACAAAGAGTTTAACATCCATTAATTCTCTGAGTGCTTTTTCTACAAATATCAAAATTCCATCAACAATAATTAATTTTGCAGGTTTTTTTATAATACCAGAATCCTCTCTTGAATGAGTGGCAAAATTATAAATTGGAGCTTCAATCTCTTTTCCTTCCAAAAGTTGTTTTACATGATCTATCAAGAGGTCGGTTGCCAGAGCACCGGGATGATCATAATTTGTCCTTTCTCGTTCTAAAAGAGGGAGATGATTAATATCTTTATAATATGCATCATGTTGAAGAGTCACAAAATCATCTTTGTCCAATTCTTTTGTTATAGCATTAATAATAGTAGTTTTACCTGAGCCACTTCCACCAGCGACTCCAATGACCATTGGTTTCATCCTTTCCATAACCTAATATATCACTTTTTAAGTTGAAATACAAATTTT
>JAOZTV010000148.1 GCA_029939015.1 Candidatus Aminicenantota bacterium | reverse complement strand
TCTTCTTTTTTTTTAAATAAGTCTCTTTCTAAAGAAATTTCTTCAATAAGTTGTTTTGAAATTATTTTTTCCTCTTCTTCCTTATTTTTATCACTCTCATTTTGTGCAAAAATAAAATAAACTATAGATAGACTAAATATTAATGATAATATAATTATATATTTTTTATTTCTCATTGCCTCCCTGCCTCCCTGCCTATTTGCCTTTCTATTATTTTTTTAGCAAGATATATTTCATCTAAAAACTTTTGTTCTTCTTTTTCACTCATTTCTATAAATTCTTTCTTCTGTTTTTCTTCAAGTTTTTTAATAACTTTTGAATCTTTCCTTTTTAAAGTCCACTCTGATAGTTTTTTTTTAGTTATTATTTTTTGCTGTTCAATAACATCTTTTTGTATTTCTATCAAAAATGTCAATTGTTTAATATATATTGATACAAATTCGATGGTCTGTGGGTCAATTAATGCACCTTTTTTTATATTCAAACCTTTTCTTACACTTAAACGCTTAGTTTCCATATCATTTAGTTTATTTACTTTTAATTGTAAATCTAATAAAGAATCCTGATAAGCAGATTTTGCAATATCTTCAAGCAATAATCTATATTTTAAAACCTGTGCTAATTTGAACTTAAACTTTTTCATTTAATATCCCCAACATAATATTTACAGTTTGTTCAAAGCTTGTATTTTCCTTCTTACCCTGTTTTAAAAAATTATTTATAAATTCAATTTTTTTAATTGCAATATCAATTTTTTGATTTGAGCCTTCAGCATAAGCACCAATGTTTATAAGGTCTTCCGCTTCTTTATATACAGCTATTAATTCCTTTATTTTACCTGCAGCATCCTTATGTTTATCACTTACAAGATCATCCATTAATCTTGAAATACTACTCAATACATCAATAGCAGGATAATGATTTTTATGAGCTATTTCCCTTGAAAGTACTATATGCCCATCAAGAATTGATCTGGCATGGTCTGATATCGGTTCATTTATATCATCACCTTCAACTAAGATAGTATAAATGGCAGTTATACTTCCCTTATTTTCAAAATTCCCAGCCCTTTCCATTAACATTGGCATTTGAGTAAAGACAGATGGAGTATATCCCTTGGTTGAAGGAGGTTCTCCTGCCGAAAGTCCTACTTCTCTTTGTGCCATTGATAACCTTGTCAGTGAATCCATCATAAGCATAACATTATGACCAAGACCGGAAAAGTACTCTGAAATTGCAGTTGCCATAAATGCAGATAAAATTTTAATTAGAGGAGGTTCATCGGAAGTAGCAACTACTACTACTGATTTCTTCAATCCTTCTTCACCAAGACTGTTCTCAATAAAGTCCTTTAATTCTCTACCTCTTTCACCAACTAGACAAATAACATTGATATCTGCATTTGTATTTCTTGCTATCATTCCCATTGTGGTACTCTTACCAACTCCACTACCTGAAAAAACCCCAATTCTCTGACCTTTACCAATTGTAGAAAAACCATCAATCGCTCTAATACCTGTTGATAAAACTTCTGTTATAGGTTTTCTACTCATAGCATTTACAGGTTTATTATAAACTTTAATATAGTCTCGTCCATTTAGTTCAGCTTTGCCATCTATTGGTTTTCCAAGTCCATTAATAACTCTTCCCAGAAAAGATTCATCTATATTTAAACCAGGATATTTTTCAGTAGAATACAGTCTTTGCCCAGGATAAATACCTGTGACATCACCAAGAGGCATTGAAATAACTTTTTTATTATTAAAACCAATGACCTGAAAAGGTGTTTTAATATTATTGTCTTCCATTAGAATTATCTCACCAATAGACACAGGTGGCCCTTCAGATTCAACAGTTAATCCAATAATTTTTGTGATTTTACCATATACTTTAACAGGTTGAATATCATTTAATTTTTGAAATACAGAACTTAGTTCCAATTCCATATTATTCTCCGAGTATTTCTTTTTGAATTGTTTCTAATTGTTTAAGAGGCTCTGTAATTATTTCACCCATTCCAGTTTTTATTATACATCCGCCTCTTTCAACCTTATCTGATTTAATGAATTTAATTTCGGCTCCTGTTTTAATAATATCATCAATTCTCTTTTTGTTTTCTGATAAAACTCCAAAATCAGCTGGATTTATTCTAATCTCATATTTATCGGCATTTTCAATTCTCTCAAATCCTTTCTTAAGCATATCAATTATAATGTCCGGATTTGTTTTAACTTCCCCTTCTATGACTTTTTCAACAATTTCAAATACAAGTTTTAATAATTTTTGTTCACTATTATCGTATATTGTTCTTTTTAATAAAGCAATATCTTCAAGAGATGAAATGAAATTTTTATTTGCTTTTTGAACAGAATCATTTAATCTCACATCAAACTCATCATTTAATTTTTGTCTTATTTCGTCTTCTACTTTAATCTTTAAGGTTTGAGCTTCTATTTCCATAGATTTATATTTTTTCTGTGCAATAGAGAGAATTTCATCAGCTTTTATTTTTGCAGCTTTTTCAGGATCGTCTTTGTTTGCTTCTATAAAAGATGTCCGTTCATTTGTTTTATTATTTATTTCAATAATTTCATTAATTTCAATATGTGAAGGTGGTATATATTTTGTGTATGCACTTTCTTCAATTATGTCATTTGATAATATTTTAGACAACATAATCGTCGCCTCCAGCACCACCAATTACAAGTACTCCTTCTTCTTCTAAGCCTCTTACTATTTCAACTACTTCATGTTGGGCTTTTTCAACATCTTTAACCCTTATTGGGCCGAGATATTCCATTTCTTCTTTCATCATTTCAGCTGCTCTCTGAGACATATTTCTAAAGAATTTTGCCTGTAGTTCTTCGTTTGCTCCCTTTAAACCTATGGCAAGAGATTTTTTATCAGCTCTTTTTAATATCTCCATGATGCCCTGATCATCAATTAATAATATGTCCTCAAAAACAAACATGAGGTCTCTTATAGATGCAGTAAGCTCTGGATCACGAGATTCGATTTGTTCAAGAACATTTCTTGAAGCTCTTCTATCCATTCTATTAAATAGTTCAGCAACGGCCTTGACACCACCATATTCTTCAAGACTATATGAACCCAGAGCTTCAAGTTTCTGATCAAGAACTCCTGATATTTTTTTTACAATTTCAGGGGATATTTCCTCTAAATTTGCCATCCTTATTATAATTTCTGAACGCATATCTTCAGGTAACGAAGCAATTAATTCAGCTGCTTGAGATGCACTCAAATGAGCAAGAATTAATGCTATTGTTTGAGGATGTTCATTTTGTATAAATTTGGATAATTGTTGTGGGTTAACCTTTTCAAGAGAAGAAAACCCAGTTGACTTTTCAAGCATTTTAACAAGTCTATCAATTATTTTTCTTGCTTCTTCAGGACCAAGAGATTTTATTAAAACCCTTTTTGCATACTCTATTCCTCCTGATGTTAAATATCCTTTTGCCATAGTCAGATTATAGAATTCTTCAATTACAATATCTGTAACTGACCCAGGTACTGCCCCAAGAACAGATATCTCTCTTGATATATCTTGTACTTCGTCATCAGTAAGATGTTTAAATACTTCTGAAGTAGTATCTTCTCCTAACACGAGAAGTATTATTGCTGCCTTTTGCTTTCCTGTTATATTATCTTTATCAATCATTTACCCCTCATCCATTATAAAGTTTTTAATTAAAGAGGCTGTTCCTTCAACATTTTCATTTGCAAATTCTCTTACCTTTTCTTTTACAATATCCATCTTTTTAGTTTCTTTTGACACCTTATATTTATCACTTATTTCCTGCTCAATTTCCTTATCTTCTCTTGCTGTCCTCAGTGCAGAATTCTTTTCTACATCAATATCAGGCATTTCTAATTCTTCTGATTTTGGTGATGATAAAACCTTTATTACATTATTTACTCTTTTCATTACTGGTCTGATTATAATAAAAAAGAGCAATAAAATAGCAACTAAATATGTACCATATTTTATTGCCTTATCTATCAATTCTTGAGATTTTGCTGCCTCTACCTGATTATTATACTTTAATTCATCAGTTTTATTAAAAGCCTTATTAAAAATTGTTATAATATCGCCTCTTGCCTGATTATATCCAACTGCTGCCTGTACAAGGTTTTTAATTTCAATTATCTGTTGTGGAGTAAGCGGTGTATTTGTTTCAGTTCCATCTTCTGCAATACTTGAAATATTATCAACTGTTACGGCAACTGACATACGCTTAATTGTACCTAATGCCTTGACAATATGTGTCTTTTTTTTGTAAGTATCATAATTAGTTACAGCATTATTAGTTTTTCCAGATTCTGGTTTTGTCGTTACTGCCTGATTATTAACCTGAGTTGCGCCCTGAGCTACATTTGAACCTGTACCAGGGACACCTCCTGATTTTGTAGGACCAGTTGATTTTGAACTCTGTGTTGTTTCAGAAATTATAACCTTTCCTGTTGGATCGACCTTATGTTCATTAGATTCAATCTTATCAAAATCCAACTCAAGAGTTACATTAGGTTTAACCTTTCCCATTCCTATAACAGGTTCAAGTTGATTTTTAACCTTAGCTTCAAGTGATTTTTCCATTTTTATTTGATATGACATCTGATTTGTACTAAGTTCATCAAATTGGTCTAAATCGCCTGACCTTGGTTTCGTAAGCAAGACTCCGCTATTCATGTCAATTACTGCAATATTATGAGCACTCAAACCTTCTACAGCTTGTGCAGTTAAATGAATAATTGCTGGAACAATTGTTCTTGACAACATTGCACCTGGTCTTAATTTAACAGCAATAGATGCCTTTGCTTCTTCCTGATCTTCAATGAAAACTGACCTTTTTGGTAGTACAATATGAACCTTGGCAGACATAACCTCACTTAAACTTGAAATAGTTCTGGCAAGTGACCCTTCTGTTGCTCTTACATAATTAATTCTCTGAACAAAATCTGTTGCTGAAAGAGAGGTTTTATCGAAAATTTCAAAACCAACACCTCCACCTTCCGGTAATCCCTGAGATGCAAATTCAATTCTTAATTCATTTTTCATTGATTCAGGCACCTTTATTATACTGCCACCACCTTCAATTTTATATGCTATTTTCCTCTCTTTTAGTTTTTCCATAATTTTCCCAGAATCCTGCTGAGAAAGATTTGAAAAAAGTACTCCATAATTAAAGGAATTTGCTAAATTAACAATAAGCATAATTCCAACAATAGATAATATTGAAACAGATACCAAAAATATTTTTTGAGAATTTGACAGCTTGTTAAAAACTTCTTTAAGTTGATTTATAAATCCTTTATTTTCATCGGCCATTTACTTTATCCTCTATTATACCTGAGTTCGCATTACTTCATGATATGCGTCCATCAATTTGCCTCTAACTTTCATCATAAGCTGAAAAGAAACATCAGCTTTTTCAAGTGAAATTAAGGTTGAGTGTAAATTTGTGTCCTTTCCTGAAACAAAATTTTGAATTGCTTTCTCACCATCTTTTACATCAGAATCTACTTCATTTATCACATTTTCTAAAACTGATTTAAACTGTTCTCCATCATCTTGTTTACCATTAACTCTTGATTTCAAACCAATGTCATCAAGCTGTCTTCTTATATCATCAATTTTTATATCAGCCATAATTATCTCCCTATTTCAAATGTTTTTGAGATCATATTTTTTGCAGTTACAATTACCGAAATATTTGCTTCATAAGATTTTGAAGCTTCCTGAATATTTACCATTTCTGAAACTACATTTATATTTGGCATTTTTACATAGCCATCGGCACCTGCATCAGGGTGTTTTGGATCATATTTTAAAAGAAAAGGAGATTGATCTTCAATTACCTTTGTAACTGAAACTCCTACAGTACTTGTTTCATTTCCCATTTCCATAGCATTATTTAAACTTTTTTGAAAAGGTGTAGATTGAAATATCACATCCTTTCGCCTATATGGACCACCCTCAGGAGTTCTGGTAACGTTTACGTTTGCAATATTTGAACTCAATACTTCTAGTCTCATCATCTGAGCTTTCATTGCTGAACCATTTACATCAAAAACATTATCAAGTCTCATTTTTAACTCCTTGCAGCTTCTCTAATTGCTTCTTTAAGCCCTGCCAGCTTCTTTGCAACAAGATGAACTGATATATTATATTGTATATTATTTTCAGTTAATTTCAACATTTCACTCTCTATATTTACATTATTACCATCTGCTCTTCCTGAGTTAGGGTTTTCAACTATTGACATAGCGTTTTGTCCGGAACCACTACTTGAACTAATATGCCGTGGGTCAGATATTTTCATTTCAATATTATTCAAACTTTCTGATAATACTGATTTAAAATCAACATCCTTTCCCTTAAATCCAGGTGTATCAATATTGGCAATATTTGAAGCAATAAGTTCATTTCTATATGTTTTTATATCCAACTCTTTAGACAACATATTAACAACATTATAATCAATCATTATTCACCCCACTTTTTACATGCAATTTATTTACCAAAATAATATATAAATACATTTTTATATATGTAAATATAATACAACAAAGCTTCTTGGGAAAATAAAACAAATATTTAATAGGGAATATTTTTCCTTTAAAAGAGAAATTTTGTCGGTTTTTTGACATATAAATAATTTATTGACAGGCAATTAATATGATGCTAAATTTTAAAAAACCCTATTGTTAATTCAAGCTTTTCTACTTGAGATGATAATTCAGTTGCCGTCGCAGTCATCTCTTCTGATGAACTTGAATTTTGTTGTACAACCTTATCAAGTTCATTTATTGCCTTCAATATATGTTCTGATCCCTGATTCTGTTCAACTCCTGAAGCTGTAATTTCAGATATTAAACTAGAAGTCTTTTCAATATCAGGTACAAGAATATCAATCATATTTACAGCTTTTTCTGAAACTCTTAGACTATTTTTTGCAAGTTCAGTTATCTCTTCAGCTGCATTCTGGCTTCTTTCAGCAAGCTTTCTTACCTCTGAGGCTACGACAGCAAAGCCTTTTCCATGTTCACCTGCTCTTGCTGCTTCGATTGCAGCATTTAAAGCAAGTAAATTAGTTTGTCTTGCTATTTCTTGAATTATATTTATCTTATCTGTAATTTCTTTCATAGCTATAGTTGCCTCATTAACCGCAACACCACTTTCTTTTGCATTTGATGAAGCATTAACCGATATACGTTCTGTCTGTTTTGCATTATCTGTATTCTGTTGGATATTTGCCCCCATCTCTTCCATTGATGAAGAAATTTCTTCAGTTGCTGATGCCTGCTCTATAGTACCTTGAGATAATGATTCTGCAGATGTACTTAATTCTTTGTTTTTTCCTTCAGATGATTTAATCAATTCTATTAGGTCTTTGTCAATTTTTTTACTTATATTTAGTATATTATTGTGAATATTTTTTTGGATATCTTCTTCAGAACTACTAATCATTGCAAGTAAATTTAGTCTTACAAACATAAGGTCATTATTTAATTCTGCAATTTTTTTTACTGGTAATAAACCATTTGAATATATTGATTCAGCTTCATCGTTTATAATATTCAGCCCATAATACCCTGTTGCTGAAATAAATATGCTTACAAAAATCATTAAAACAATATTAATTAACAATCTGTATTTAATTTTAATCATACCTAAAAATGCCATAATATCCTCCTATAAATCTTAGCCAGTACTACAATGTAATATAAAAATTAAAAAAAATCAACCTTTAAGTTCAATAAGCAGCAATTTTAAATATAAAGGGTAAGAGGCGATTTTATAATAAAAAATATTTTAAAATAATGCCATCTGT
>JAOZTV010000470.1 GCA_029939015.1 Candidatus Aminicenantota bacterium | reverse complement strand
TACACCAATAGGTTTGATTATTGGAAGAAAATGGATGCTTAAAGGGTTTAAAGAAAATAATTAATTAAATTGTACAAAGGTTGTTTTTTATCTTTGTAAAAGGAGATAATTTATGTGGAAATTTAGATTTAGTATTTTACTAGTTTTAGTTTTAAGTCTAATTTATTGTAATCCTGGTGAGATTGATTATAACCAAGAAGTAAAAATTGAGCCTACGAGTGATGAAAATTATGGCGATGTTGCTCAATTATTAAAGGATACTTTTCGTATAGATATAAAAAAAATATCCGTTGATATGGTTTATTTTCCTGAATCTTTTTATGTTAATTGTGAAACTGAAATTGTTTTTACAATGTTTAAGGATGATACAAAACCAATTATTCATTTACAGCCTGTACTTGCAGACCAACGTCTTGTTGATAGTATTTTATTGAATGGAGAATCTCTTGATGCTTATAATCGTTCTGATGTTGATTTTATAGAGATAGACGGTCCGAATCAGAAAGTTCTCGAATTTCAACGTATTCTTAATACAGGAATTGAACATAGATTGAAAATATCTTATAGAAAAAATCTTACAAATAATTATTATATGTTTGCAACAGAAGTCAGTGATTTATATGGAAACGGAAATGAGACTATTTTTCCAACAATTAATAGGCCGGGAGAATTGGCTCTACATAAGTTAAGGTTTCGAGTAAGCGGCGATATGAAGTTCAGACTGATTGGTTCAGGACTTGTGCAGAAAATTGAGAATGATGATTATCAGGAATGGACACTTGATACTGAAAGAGAGATGGCGTCCTATACTGTAATGTTTGTACTATTGCCTGAAGATGACACCTTATATGAAGAAAAAGCAATTGATGGTGTTGATGTCAGGATTATGGCGTTTAAAAATGATGCCTCCATTGATACTGCCTTTAGTACTCTTGCATCATGGCTTCCAGAATTAAGAACTAATCTTGGACCTTTTCCAATGAAACGTGGTCTTAGTATTATGCTCATGGGTAGTGGGGGAGGCATGGAGTATTATGGAGGAACAATAAGCTCTCTCTGGGCATTAGAGCATGAAATATTTCACATGTATTATGCATGTAGCACCGTTCCTGCAACCTATCGAGATTCCTGGTTGGATGAGGCTGTAAATGAATGGTATGAAAACTCAGCCTTGCCAAATTTTAATTCTATCAATGATGACTATTCTTCAAATATTGTCAGTGGCAGGTCTCCAATTGGAATTGGATTTGATGGAAGAGCATATAATGAGGGTGCACAGATACTTGAACATATTGCCGTTAATATGGGTAGCAGACAGGCAATGATAGACTTTTTAAAATATGTACATGAAAACTATTCATTTAAACCCTTTACAACGATTGAATTTGTTCAATATTTAAAAGATTATTCCGGGCTTGACTATGAAGATAATTTTAAAAAATGGTTGTTTTCAGGTGAAACTGTTAATAAGACAAGCTCAACACAGAATTATAATATAAAAAAACATCAGGTTAATTTTATTCCACCTCAATCCATTATAGATAAGTATGAAAACTTGAATAAAGGTGTTGTAAAATGAAGAAATGTTTTATTTTGTTTATAGTTTTTGTCATCATATCAGCTGGTACTTTAACAGGAGCAAAAACAAATAAAAACCTATATCTTGAATTGTTTTTTGGACAGTCGTTTATTAGTCTGGAAGATTTGAATTTGTTTTCTACCTATCAAAAAGAATACTATGAATACTATTATAATTATTATAGAGTAAATTATAATCATTCTTATAGCAGGGCAACGAGTAGCGGTATTATTGGAGAATTTAATAAACTTAAAAATAATAATATATTTGGAGGAAGATTAAAATATTATTTTTCTTCAAATTCAGAGCATCATAAATGGGCAATATCACTTAGTTTTAAATATATAAATGGCAAATCTGATTCAGACGCTGAGATGATATATAATATTGGCCATTTCTATGCAGGTGTCTATTCCTTAACAAGAAAAACAGATCCATCAAGATTATATACGGAAGGCTATGTACCACAAATTGGGATACATTATTCTGCTTTAAATAGCAGAAAGTTTAGCCTTGAAGCAAATATTTCAGCTGGATTAATCTTTGCTTCTTGCGGAAGCTTTGAGCAATATTATTATAATAAGACAGAGCCAACAGGTTATATTGATAAGATGA
>JAOZTV010000147.1 GCA_029939015.1 Candidatus Aminicenantota bacterium | reverse complement strand
AGTCCAGAAATTTTTTTATCTGCGAATAAAGAGAGTCAAGTTTTTTGTTTTTTGATTCTTGCCTACTATGAAAATACCTTATAAATTACGCAGCATCTCCTGGTTTTTTTTCAGTTAAATCAACGTTATATCCGAGCTGACACTATAAACCCACTGATAAATATAAGGGGAAAAACACAAACACTAAAAATTGGACAACTATTTGTATTTATCAGAAAGAGTAATTCTATATTTATTTAACTCTTCAAAAACAGCTATACCTATCTCTTTGATAGTATATGGTTTTCTTATATATTTCCCAGCTCCTAATTTTTGTACTTCCCTGACATCTTCTGTTTCAGAAAACCCACTGACAATGACTGCCTTCTGGTCAGGTTTTATATCTTTAATTTGTTTATATGTTTCGAGTCCCCCAATTCCAGGCTCCATAATCATATCAAGAACAAGTAGATCCACATTTTCTTTTTTCAAATATTCTATGGCTTCTTCTCCACTTGAAACTGTCTTTACAGAATAATGCAGCCCTTTTAGTAAATTATAGGCTATTATTCTCTGGTCTTCAACATCGTCAACGACAAGTATTGTTTCTCCTTTACCATTATAATTATCTATTATTTTTAATGGCTTTTTTTCAATATAATCATTGTTCACAGGGAAATACAATTTAAATTCAGTACCTTTGTTTTCTTTACTATTTACACTTAGAAAACCTTTATGATCATCAGCAGTTCCTTTTATTACCATCATACCAAGGCCAGTCCCGCTTTTTCCTATAATTTTTTTAGAATAAAAAGGCTCAAATATTTTTGGGAGATCTTGTTCCGAAATACCAGAGCCTGTGTCTGCAACGGTTAATTCAACATAGTCCCCATCAGCGTTTTTACTATAACCTTTAAAACTTTTATTAACTAAACTAATGTTTTTTGTGGCGATGTTTATTACACCTTTATCAGATATAGATTCAAATGCATTTATAACAAGATTCATAACTGTTTTTGATAAATGAATGGATGAGGCATAGATATTCGTTAACTCTTCTGATAGATTCAACTTAATAGATATTTTTAAATTTTCTTTAATCAAACTTTTATATTCAGGGCTTTTTAAATATTCTATAATGATATGGTTCATATCTATAGTTTCAAAACTGACAACCCCACTCCTACTTATAGTTAAAAGGTCCTGAACAATGTCTGCCGCTTTTTGACCTGATTTTTTCATCCTATTTATATACTTTAAGGCTTTTGCATTTCCTGTATTATCAGGGAGACTTTTCATTATTATATCAGGATAAGAGACGATTCCACTTAAAACATTATTCAAGTCGTGTGCAACACTACCTGCTAATTTACCCATAGTTTCCAGTTTTAAAGAGAGTTGCAGTTTATTCTGTAATATTGCTTTTTCTTCTTCATTTTTTTTCTTCTCAAGATAAAGCTCATCAAGGTCAGATTTAATTAAAGTTATTGCATCATATACCTGATAAAAGGGGTGAGTTGAATCCTTTTTAAAATTTTTGTTAATGCCGTAACTTTCCCAGTTTATCCTTGCAAGAAAAACAAGAAACTCTTCAATATAGTTTTGAGTTTCGTCAGATATTTTTTTTATTTTTTTTTTGTTACTTTTTGTACTGTCAATTTTAACAATATCTAAAACACCAATAAGATCTTTAGCTCTTTTAATATTAAAACTAATAAATGGAGCAAGGAAAATTACTATCATATCGATCATTCTATTTGCACCATAGTAGATATAACTCTTAAAAGGGAACAACTTATATAGGGATTGAATCTCATCTGCATATTTTCTTCTGCAATCTCTTGTAATTGAGACATTGCGAAGGTCAACTACATAGTAGTATTCACCGATCTTATTATGAAAGTTTTTTTTTATAAAGTTGTTCTGATATTTAATTACTGTATCAAAACACTCAATTCCAAATATGCCTTCTGATACTACATGAAGAATGTTATTATTAATGATTTCATAACGAACAGCATAATTATTAAATTTCAAATCCCAGGCTGGTTCTTTTGTTAACGGTATCTCATTGTTTTTAAAATCCGAATTCTTTAGTGCTAAATTTACTGCTTCATAATAATTCTTTGATACATAAACATCAAATTTAAAAAAATTTAACTTCTCAGCTAATTTCAAGCTAAGTTTCATAAGGGGATTAATACTATGAAAAACAATTGCTTTTAAATATATCAAATCTTTCATAAATTGAATATAGTATTTTCTGCTTTCAGTAGTAGGCGAAACAACTTTTGTAAAATCTTCAATACAAATAAAAGTTTGATCGTTAAAATTTTCTTTTATTATCTGCTTTGCTAAATTAAGTCCCTTTTTTAAGCCTTCAAGATCTGCTGAACCATCTGGCTGTAATAAAAGAATGTTTTTATCAATAATTTTAAATGAAATATTAAAGGCAGGACCACAACTGACATTGATCCAGTCTGGATGACTTGTTAAAGTTAATCCAGTGATAGGACATTTGCTTACTATCAAACTTTCCATATTATAATTCAAAATGTGTCTCCTGATTAATAAGTATATGTAAAAACATAAAGATTGTCAAAAAAAATTCAGAAGGACAAATGAGGAAATATTGTTTTTTTTTCTTTAATTTGATGTACCATTGGAACAAACCTGACTCCGATGTCTTCTGTTATGGAAGTTTGGAAGATATAAAACATAAGTTAAGGCAGAGAATTTTTGAGCTTAATTTTATTAACACTTTAAAAAAAACAAGGATAGGTGTTTTAGGGAAACCGTCTGATTGGCTTATTGCCAGTGAAGTAGATTATGAAGATGTTTATAGGACTTGGGGAGTTTCAATTATTGATATAGAGATGGAAGAAGTAAAATCTAATATAAAACAGTTCTCAGAATCTGATACAAAAGAGATTCAATCTGTTTTTTATGATTTTCCCTTTAATAATAATATTACTTTGAAAGATATTGCAAAAGTTGCAATAATTTATATTGGTGTAAAAAAAACTATTTTAGACAATAAACTTTCAGCTTTAACTTTGAGATGTTTTGACCTTCTAGACTCATTTAATACAACCGGTTGTCTGGCATTATCAAAATTGAATGACGAAGGTATTCCTGCTGGATGTGAAGGCGATATTCCTTCAATTTTTACTATGTTAATTAATCAGATGATTTCAGGTACACCTTCGTTTATGGCTAATCCTTCATCTATTGAGGACAAAACTATTACATTGGCTCATTGTACTGTACCTTTGAGTATGGTTGACACATTTGAGTTTAAAACTCATTTTGAGTCAGGCATAGGGGTTGGTATTGCAGGAAAATTTAATACGGAAAATGTAACTCTTTCTAAAATAGGCGGCCCAGGTTTAAATCAATTTTATGTAGATGAAGCAGATTTTATAAAAAATTTGCAATCTGAACAACTTTGCAGAACTCAAATTATTATAAAACCAAAAAACGGAATAGATTATTTTTTTAATTCTCCTTTAGGTAATCATCACATAATTACTGATGGGAGCTATGCAGATAAATTTAAAAAAATAATGTCAATTTTTGATGCGAAATTTGTGTCATAAATTATAATTAAAAAACAAATATTTGATGATAGAGTAAATGGCAAAACATTTTTGTGTCAGTTCGGTTTTTTCAATTTTTGAGTTCCCTATATGTCCGTTAATGCCCCAAACTTCGCAAGCTCCTCTTCGCTTCTTCTTCTTTAACCATTGTATCTAATTCTTTTTTTATTTCATCTGAAAATTTATGTTCGTTATCTGTTTGAGGATTAATTATCGAATCTAAATCAACCTCATTTTTAAAAAGTTCAAGACTCTTATGACGTTTAGAAAGCAAAATGACTATAATTACAACTACTCCCACAATTACCCAACTGAAAATTTCTCCCATTTTAACCCCCTAAATTAAACACTAGCATACCACAATATTAAATTATTTATTACAAGGGTATAGGTATATAGAGGTTTTATGACTAATACTTCTCTTCGTAAAAGATTTAATATTGAAAAACATAATTATCCTACAGCATCAACAATTATAAAAAACACTCGGCTGAACCTCTGACCTTTGGTTACTTTCATAACTCAAATATAATGTGAAAAAATACTCTCGACGTGTTTAGGGATTGAAAGTAAATAGCGGGGAGAGGATTTGAACCTCTGACCTTTGGGTTATGAGCCCAATGAGCTACCAGACTGCTCCACCCCGCGTTACATTGAATAGGTATTGTATTATAATTGTTGGGTTTTGTCAAATATTTTTGGAAAGTCTAATAATTAGGTTAAGTTTTAGAAAACTGGGAAGATTGCCATTATTGGACGGTGATCTGAGATTGTTGAGAAATATGTTGAAATTTGATCGTCTAATCTTAGGGTTTTTATTGATCCTCCTGTATATTCTGAAAAACTGTCTTTGGATATCAGGATGTGATCTATTATTTCATCCCAGGAGGGGTAAGAGGCATTTTCTGGATTTCCTGTTAATTCTGTGGTTAAAAATTTATATGAATTGGGCGCATCTATGAATATCTGAAATGCATTATTTGCTGGAGCTTCATCTATTCTGTCGTTCCAGTCTCCTGCAATAATATAATCTTTTTCTGTTTCGTTTGGATTGTTTGTTTTTTCATCTATATAGTTTTTCAGTTTCAATGCTGCTGCTATTCTGCGGTCAACATCTTTTTGCTCACCAAAGGCTTTTAAATGAATTATTATTAAATAAAAATCAAAGTTTTTGCCATTTTTGTATGTGTTAAGGTGAAGCTTCAGTGGGGGTCTTGGAAAAGCATAAGTATCGTCTGTAAAAAGTGATTCGGAAGAAATAATTGTTACCATCTCTTTTTTGTAAATAATTCCTGTTTTCTGGTAATCTCCGCTACTATAGGTATGTGAGGATAGAAAACCATCATATTTTTCAAGTTTATTCATTAAGTATTCAAATTTATCTTTGTCGGCTATTTCCTGAACTGCATAAAGATCAATGTCGAGTTGAGGAATAATTGATTCTAATTTGGAAATAGTATTGTTAGCAATAAGTGGGAAATTTTCAATGTTCCATGTTGCAATTTCAAGAGTATCAGCAAAACCTTCAGACTCAACTTTTATTTCTATTGGTTTTATTGGATTGTCAATATTTATATCTTCACTTTGTGGAGCACAGGCAAATAATCCCAATATCAAAAACAGTATAATTAAATTTTTCATTTTTTCCTCATTAATTAATTGATGATAGTGCTATATTTGAAATAATAGAATATAGTCTTATGATACTCTTTTTCCTTTTTGGATGTACTTTGTTTGATAATAAAATTACAAATACCTTGGACTTTGGGTCTATCCATATAGATGTTCCTGTAAAACCTGTATGTCCAAATGAACCAATTGGGAAGAGGTCGCCTCTTGAAGAACTGTAGTCAGTATTAACATCCCAACCGGGTGATCTCCCAAATTTTTTTAATTGAGGATATATTGTTGTAAAGGCTTTGACTGTATGTTGCGAGAATATTTTTTTATCTTTATAATATCCATTATTTAACAACATTCCTGCAAATTTTGCCAGATCTTCTGCTGTTGAGAAAAGGCCTGCATTTCCTGAAATTCCACCTATACTTTGTGCAAGAGGGTCGTGGACAATGCCAATTGGTAAATTTCCATTTATTACCTCAGTTGGAGATATTCTCTTTATGATACTGCCTTTAGGAACAAATTTTGTTGACCACATTTCAAGTTTTGAAAAAATACTTTCTTCTGCAAATTTTGAAAGATTTTGTCCACTAATTTTTTCGACAATATGACCTAATACAATATATCCAAGACAGCTATATACAAAAGATTCTCCCGGTAATTTTTTCCTTTTTAAAATAGCTATTTCATTTATGAGGTTTTTTAGTTGAGGTTTTTTAAATTTTTTAATTAATAAATTTTCATCATAATACGAAGGTAATCCAGCAGTATGTGTTAATAGATGATATATTCTAAGAGGTGTATCCATTTCAGTTTCTTTAAATGCTGGAATATAAAAACTTACTCTATCCCATAATCTGATTTTTCCCATTTCAACCAGTTTCCATATTGATGAGGCTGTTGCGATGGGTTTTGTTATTGAGGCTATATCAAATACGGTATCAATCGTCATTTTTTCAATTTTTTTATAGGTTCGTCTATTTCCATACGCTTTTAAAAAAACAGTTTTATTTCCTTTGCCAACCAAAATGACTGCTCCCGGGATATTTCCTTTTGAAATCTCTTCATTGATAATAGTATCAATTTTATTAAGATGCCCAATATCAAATTCCATTTCTTTTGCATTAGTATTAAATGGTAAAAGCAAAAATATCATAAAAAATTTTAATAACATTATTAACTCCTTGGATGATGTTTCTGGTATGATTCCTGAATCCTGTTTTTTGCAAGATGTGTATATATTTCGGTAGTAGAGATACTTGAATGACCTAAAAGGAGCTGAATAGAACGTAAATCTGCTCCATTTTCAAGTAAATGGGTTGCAAATGAATGTCTTAATACGTGAGGTGAAAGATCAAAAGTAATTCCAAGCCTTAAACCATAAGCCTTAATTATCTTCCATGCCCCCTGTCTTGTTATTCCGCTTCCTCTTGCATTCAGGTAAACAAAATCTGTCGTTTTATCTTTTAATAATAATTGTCTTGCCTTTTCATAATATTCTATCAAATATTGTCCTGCTTTTTCTCCAAAGGGAATTACTCTTTCCTTATTGCCCTTGCCCATTACTCTTATAAAATTTTCTTCAAGATATATATTATTTGTTTTTAAACCAATGAGTTCAGATATTCTGAGTCCTGTAGCATACATCATTTCAAGTATTGATTTATCTCTTATACCAATAGATTTTGACATATTGGGCAATTCCAGAAGTTCTGAGACCTCATCAATTGACAGATATTTTGGTAATACATTCCATTTTTTTGGTGTAGATATTCCTGAAAGAGGATTGAAATCTATCAATTCCTCATAGATAAGAAAATTATAAAAGCCCTTTAAGACAGAGTGTAAATGAGTTCTTGATTGCACCTTGTTTTCACTGTTTATCTTGTCTCTGAAAAAATTTAAAATATCATCTTCAGAGATTTTCTTATGGTCATAATCTCCTGTTTGTAAAAATAATTTGAATTTATCAAGAGCCTGTGTATAAGAAATAATTGTATTATCTGCAAGTCCTCTTTCTATCTGTAAATAGATAATATATTTTTTTAAAATTTTATCAAATTCTTTTTCTTTAAACATTTAATTTTATAAGAACGGATTTATCTTCTTTTCCTGACCAATTGATGTAAAATCTCCATGTCCCGGAAGTATGACTGTATTATCAGGAAATTCCATTAGTTTTGCAAGGGATTTTTTAATTATTCCAAAATCTCCACCTGGAAGGTCTGTTCTGCCAATTGAACCAAAGAATAGGGTGTCACCTGAGAATATCACATTATCAAACAGGAGGGAAACTGAGCCGGGAGTGTGTCCGGGAGTATGTAATACTTTTAATTTCAAATCACTTTCTTCTATTAAATCATTATCTGATAAAAACCTCGCAGGTTCTGGTGGATTGGATAATCCGAGGTTTTTTCTTAAGTCCTGATTTATCGGTGAAAGTATTAGGCTTTTATCCTCTTTATGTATCATTATATCAATTTTATATTTGTCACAAAGTTCTTTTGCACCACCACAATGATCCATATGTCCATGGGTTAGAACTATGTACAGGGGTGTTAATTCTTTTTTTGCAATGAATGCCTCCATTTCTATTGATTTATCAGCAGGATCAATAATAAGACAGTCTTTAGAATCTTCTGAGTAAAGAACATAGGAATTTGTCTCTAATTGTCCAACAACAAATCTTTC
>JAOZTV010000146.1 GCA_029939015.1 Candidatus Aminicenantota bacterium | reverse complement strand
ATTGAAATCGAAGATGCTTTTGCAATATCTTCAATTGTTGTAGCCTTAAACCCTTTTTTTTCAAAAATACTTTTAGCTTTCTCAACCATAAATTTTCTTATTGCTTCTTTCATTATTATTCTCCAATAACTGACATCTTTACCCTCATTTAAACATTTTAAACCATACTAAAGCTTTTGTCAAACAAATAAATATTTCTATCAAAATATATCAACAAAGAACTTCACTTCCTGATTTAGATTTTCTTTTAACTGCATATAACAACCAGGACAAGAGGTAATAACTGTATTTGCACCAGTTGAGGATATTGCTTCTTTCTTTTTTTTTAATATTTTTTTTGATGTTGAAGGAAAACCAATAGAAAAAACACCTCCAAAACCACAACATAATTTTGAGGTATCATCTATAAAATTACCTCCTGCCTGCTTAAGAAAATATCTTGGTTGTTTTTCTATTTTTAAACTACGTACATTATGACATGGATCGTGATATGTAATATTTTTATCTTTAAATTCTTTATTGAGTTTTGCCGATTTTATAAATTTATATATAAAGTCAGTCATTTCATATATTGGAATATTATTATCAATATTATAATTATTCTGTAAAGTCATTGTGCAAGTTCCACATGGAATAACTATGCTTTTAAACTTATGTTTTTTAAATATTTCTGTATTAGATATTTTATATTTAATAAATTTGTCTTTCCAACCTTGAGACAAATAAGGAAATCCACAACAGGATAAATTTTTTAATAATAAAACTGAGTATCCACTATCATTTAAAAATTTAATTGACTTTTCAATTATTTCAGGATAAAAATCAGTAAGAACACAACCCGGAAAAAACAAAATATCATAGTTTTTACTCTTATCATTTGAATAATATTTTTTTAAATTAGCTTTTTGCCTTCTTGGTATTAAAAATCTTTTTTTTAAATATTTAATTGATATTATATCCAAAATAAATAATAATTTTTTATATATAAAAGACTGGTAAACAGTTAATATTATTTTTTTAAAAAGAGGGATTTTTTTGTTTTTTGATATCAATCCTCTATAATTTATCATCATATCTACATAATCTACACCCTTAGTACAGGTATCTTCACAAGATCCACAGAGCATACATTGATAGATGTATTTTTTACTTATAGTTGAATTAGAAAGTTCTCCATCAATAATTCCTTTTAAAAGATTTACCTTACCTCTCGGTGAATTTGGTTCAGTTAATTCCGCATTATAAACAGGACAAGAATAAAGACAATTACCACAATCTGCACAAATCTTAGCAATATCAGAAATATTTTTGGGTACAAACATTTTAAGGCAGAGAGGCAAGTAGGCAAAGAGGCAAAGAGTATAGTTCTTTCAATTCATTAATCATTGCCTATTCCCTCTCTGCCTCCTTGCCTAACTAATTCTTTTAAAGAACTTTTAATTCTCTCAATAACAATATCCCAGGTAAAATTTTCAATAAGATATTTATATCCATTATTTCCCATTTCTCTTTTTAATTTAGAATTTTTAAATATAATTTCAAAATTATCAACAAACTCTTCCTCATTATCATAACTAAGTCCCCCATTAGATAATTCTATATGTTCAAATAAGACTTCTGATTTTTTATTAACAAGCACAGGTGTTCGCTGTGAGAAAGATTCTAAGGTGGTAAATGATAAAGATTCATAAGGTGATGGCTGAATAGAAAGGATTGCTTCATTAAAGGCATCGAGTTTTTCTTCTTCTGAAATATATCCAAGATATTTAATTCCATCTATATCGGGAATATCCATTAATTGTTTTCCTATCAAAATTAAATCAACAAGTCTATTTTTTCTTATCTCTCTATATGCATTAAAAACTGTTTCAAGTCCTTTTCCTGCCTCTATTCTGCCTGCATATAGAACATAAGGGAAATACTGGGCAAATTTATTCCGAAAAAGTCCTTTTTTGATTTTTTCAGGTAAAGAAACACCCGTTCTAATCAATTCCATTTTATTAGGTGGATTGAATTTTTCTTTTATAAAATCTTTTTCTGCCCCTGTAAGAAAAAAAATTGAATCAGGTCTATTAAAGACATCTTTCATTAATTCCATATGGATTGGTAGTTCATTATGTGCAGTTGGGAAAAGAATTGCAGGCTTTGTGACTGCTTTCAATCCTTCAACAGTCGTATAATAAAGATAGGTAAAAAACATAAAAACATCAATGTCTTTTTCATTTTCCCTTAATCCTTTAATAAAATCAGGTGAATACGGTCCCTGTTCTCTTATCCACTCATTCTCATCTCTATCCTTTGTATCAGGATTAAAAAATCTATCAGAAAGTTTATTAAACGCTTCAATATTCCTTTCCTGAACAACTGAATATCTTTTTATAAGAACACCTTTTAAAATTGACTCACCAATTTCGTACTCATTCTTCCAACTAATATAATCCTTGGCAGTAGTTGTAAAAACAGTTACATCAAAACCTGATTCATTTAATTTTTCTGCAACATTTTTAGCAAGTGTTTCTGCGCCCCCAAGAACATCTTTACCATATCTCTGTACAATAATTCCAACTCGTATCATATTACACCAAATATTTCCTGTTAAATTTTATATATAATTTTACCTAAATTGAGAAATATAGTTCAATTTAGGTTTCAAATATTTAAGAGTAATAATATAATAAAAGCAAAATAAAATCAAATTTGCTTTATTTTATTTTTAATGAGAATATATATATATGAAAAACAAATATTTACTCATACCAATTATAATATTTTTTCTTTTAATGAGTTTTTGTAATCCTGCGCCAGAGGTTAAGGAGGTTGATACTACAGACATTGATATTTTCAGTCATCCTGTCCAGGAACTCACAGATGAAATTGATCCTATTATATTGACACTTGATGAAGGGGTCTTTACTATACTTCCTATTGCCACTTATTCAATTTCAGCTCAGGTCATAAGCAGCAAGTCGTATTCGTCGGGCTGGAATGCTAAAATTGCACCAGTTGACCTTGCTTTAGCCTGGGGTGAATTAGCTGATCCAACAATACAGAATATGATAGAGTTTAGTCAAAGGAACCGTTGGTATTTCTATCGCTACCCTCAATCATTTCCTAAAAGCAAGCAATTTATTATTGAACAATCTGCAAATACCCATACAATACCGGCAACAGAAAACATTAAACGTGCATTAAAGCATATAATTATTGGGGATAATGTCAAAATAGAAGGTTTTCTTGTCAAAATTAATGGGCAAAAAAATGGCAGAAAATACTGGTGGAAATCTTCATTAAGCCGAAAAGATACTGGCAATAACTCCTGTGAATTACTTTATGTATTAGAGCTAAGAGTTAATAATAATATTTATTAAACCTGAGTTGATATTTGTCTTAAAAAATAGTAGAATATTTTAGTAAAATATGTTAAGGAGTTAAAATGTATTTAAGTAAATTAAGAGATGATCAGAAGCTGGCATTTTTGTCTATTGCAATTAAGATAATAAATGCAGATGGTATTTTGGATATGAAAGAGCAAAACAGTATCAATATGATGCGTCTTGAAATGGGATTAATTGATGAAGCAAAATTGCCTACCGGAACATTGGAAGAAACTATTTCAGTTTTTGACTCAAATAGTTCTAAAATCCATACATTTATAGAATGGTTGTCTCTTGCCTATGCAGATGATAACTTTTCTGGAGAAGAACAAAAACTATTACGTGGAATTGCAATTTTATTTGGTTTTGATGAAGCAAAGGCTACTGAACTCGAAAACTGGGTAATTTCCTATAGGGAACTTATCAAAAAAGTAGATACGTTTTAATGTTAAAAATAGGATTTTCTGGCATTCCTGATTCTGGCAAAACGTCTTTAATGCTAGAGTTAAAAAAAACTCTTGGTATTAAGTATAATATAGATATAATTGATGATATTTCAAATAAGAGTCCCTTTGATGAGAATAAGGAAACAAATTTCATTAGTCAATTTTATTATTTTTCAACTCAAATAAATGAAGAAAACAAAAAATCTATAAAGTCGCCGGAGCTTCTTTTCTGTGATAAAACAATATTCGACCAATGGATATACTGGAAAAAATATTTATCAAAAGTCGGAGAAAACAAACAATTAACAGAAAAGAATGAAGTCATAAAAACTATTTATGACTATTGGATAAACACCTATGATTTTATTTTTTTTATTAGAGTTGACCCTTCTGTTATGGAAAACAGAAAAATCATCCATTCTCTAAGAGATGAATTGCCAAATAAAGATTCAAATATTGAGTCTCTGTATATAAAAACCATAAAGAAAGAAAAACCAAATATTATAGAAATATGGAATAATAAAGATATTAATGAAACAATTTATAAATTAGCAGGTAAAATCTCAGAAAAACTGGAAAGTACAAATGGAAATTAATTTAGCCGGATACAATATTGACATAGATACAATAAAAAGCTTAAACATTGATAACCCTGAAATTTTAACACCTGAGATATTTAGTGCTGCCTATGCAAGGATAAGCAGAAGTAAAAAAAGTGTAACTGAACTAAGAAAACAGGCAAGAGATGATGTCTCAAAAGCAAGAAAATCCAATCAAAACATAATTTTTGGTATGGGACATCACTCAGTTGCAGAACATGCAGTTTTTAATTTTGATTTAATAGATGTTTCAAGGCTTGCTCTTGAAGAGATTGAAAAGTTTCGTTTAGTTTCTTATACTGAGAAATCACAGAGATATGTAACTCTGGATGGAGATTTTGTGCTCCCATCAGAAATAAAAGATGAAAGCCTTTTAAAACTATTTACAGATACTATTGACAAACAAATTACATTTTACAAAAAAGCTTATGAGATTTTAAAAGTTGATATATTTAAGCAAAACCATAACATTGACAATATTAGTGAAAAAAGAAAACTTGAAGGATGGGCAAAAGAAGATGCCAGATATGTTTTATCTTTGTCAACAAAAGGACAGGTAGGACTAACAATAAATGCAAGAAATCTTGAACATCTTTTCAGACGTTTTTCTATCAGTAAATATAATGAAGTCAGAGAAATTGGTAAAAGAATATATTTACTAGTAAAAGACATAGCTCCTTCAATAATTCTTTTCCCGGAACCTTCAGAATTTGAAAAGGCTAGTCAAAATGGTTTTAAAGGTATAATACCCGGAAAACAAAATGGATTATCCAAAAAACTGATTGATAGTCATTTAGAAATCATTAATTATACTTCAAACAGTGATGATTTGATTCTAATTGCTTTGCTTTCATTAAAGAGCAATATGTCACATTTTGAAGCGAAGGAAATTATTGATAAGTTAAATCTAAAAGAAAAAAAAGATATATATAAAAATATTTTTGAAACTATGGAATTTTTTGATACCCTGCCAAGAGAATTTGAAATTCCTGAAATCACATTTAAGGCTACTATAAGTGCATCAAATTTTGCACAATTAAAAAGACATAGAATAGCTACTCTACTTGTTTCAGATTATGATCCATCTTATAAAAACACTATCCCGGAAAGAATTATTAAAACAGGACTTAAAGATGAATTTCAAGACATCATTAATATCACTAATGACACTTATTCAAAACTAAAAGACATATATCCACATAGTGCTGATTATATTTTAACAAACTCCCATAGGAGATCTATAATAATGAAAATAAATCTTAGATCTTTATACCATTTTGCAAGACTCAGACAGGACGCACATACACAATGGGATATTAGGAAATTAGCTTATGACTTAGTCAAAAAGGTAAAAGAATTAATGCCATTATCAACATTATTATTATGTGGAAAGAGCGATTATACAGAAGAATATAATAAATTATTTGGTAGAGAACCAAAAATAATTTATTAATATTGACATAAAATTTATTTTTTGTTAGTATTTTGAAATATAAGGAGTATATAAATGAACAAAGAAAAATATTTATTTACATCAGAATCCGTTACTGAAGGACATCCTGATAAGATGTGTGATCAGATATCTGATGCAGTTTTAGATGCTTGTCTGGAAAAAGACCCAAACTCAAGAGTTGCTGTTGAATGTCTTTCAAAAACAGGCATGGTAATAGTTGCAGGAGAATTAACAACTGAAGCTTACGTAAACATTCCAAAGATAACTCGAGAAACTTTAAAAGAAATTGGTTATACAAAATCACAATATGGTATAGATGCAGAGACTTGTGCAGTTTTAGTTCATCTTGAAGAACAATCAAAAGATATTTCACAGGGTGTTACTGCAGGTGAAGGTGAGTTTAAGGAACAGGGTGCAGGAGATCAGGGAATGATGTTTGGTTATGCGTCAAATGAAACACCTGAATATATGCCTCTTCCAATATCTATGGCTCATAAACTTACATATAAATTAGCAGAAGTAAGAAAGAATAAGACAATTCCATATTTTGGCCCCGATGGTAAATCACAGGTTACAGTTGAATATGAGAATGGCAAACCTCAAAAAATTACTACAGTTGTAATTTCCAATCAACACGATGCGGGAATTAGTCACGATACAATAAAAAAAGATGTAATTGAAAAAGTAATTAAGCCTGTATGTGGAAAATGGCTAACAGAAGACACTAAATTTTACGTAAACCCAACAGGACAGTTTATTCTTGGTGGACCTTATGCAGATTCAGGTTTGACAGGAAGAAAAATAATCGTTGACACTTATGGTGGTATGGGTCGTCATGGAGGTGGTGCATTCTCAGGCAAAGACCCTTCAAAGGTTGACAGATCTGGTGCTTATATTGCAAGATATATTGCAAAAAATATCGTTGCAGCAGAACTTGCCGAAAAATGTGAAGTTCAACTTGCATACGCTATTGGAGTTGCTGAGCCTGTATCAATAAATGTAAACCTTTTTGAAACAGGTAAATATTCTGAAGAAAAGATTGTTGAATTAATCAAAGAATTCTTCCCATTAAAACCGGAAGCAATTTTAGCAGAACTTGACCTTAAAAGACCAATTTACAAAAAAACAGCTGCTTATGGTCATTTTGGAAGAGATGGATTTAGTTGGGAAAAGCTTGATAAAGTTGAAAAACTTAAAAATGCAGTAAAATAAAAAATATAATGAGTAAAGGAACAATTCTTATAGCTGACGACGAAAGAGATATAAGAGAACTTCTCGGTGATTTTATGGAAGTAGAAGGATTTAAATGCTTCCTTGCAGAGGATGCTTTTGAAGCTCAGAAAATCCTTGACAATAAAGATAATAAAATTGACATTGTTATGTCAGATATAAGGATGCCAGGTAAAAGTGGACTTGAATTTCTTGAATATATTAAAAAAAAAGACGCAGATATCATTGTTATAATGATATCTGCTGTAAAGGATATTGAATCTGCAATTGCAGCCATATCTAAAGGTGCGCATGATTATGTTTCAAAGCCTTTTAAATTAAATGAAGTTGTTCTAATAGCAAACAAGGCTATGGAAAAAAGACGTTTGATACTTGAAAACAGAGCCTATCAATTGGAGTTAGAACATAAAGTAGAGGAAAGAACTGTTGAATTAAAAAATGCCTTAATTGAGCTTGATAATACATATAAATTTACATTGCGAGCTCTAGTTACAGCATTGGACACAAGAGATGAAGAAACACAGGGACATTCAATAAGAGTTGTCCAATATACAATGAGACTTGCCAATATAATGAATATCACAAATGAATCCGAGCTAAAAGACATTGAATTAGGAGCATTACTTCACGATATTGGGAAAATTGGAATCCCAGATGCTGTTCTTAAAAAACCAGGTAAATTAACGCCTGAAGAATGGAAAATCATGGAAACCCACCCGATAATGGGTAGCCAGATACTAAACAAAATAAAATTTCTTGAAGCCCCTTTGAACATTGTATTACATCATCATGAAAAAT
>JAOZTV010000145.1 GCA_029939015.1 Candidatus Aminicenantota bacterium | reverse complement strand
CTTATTATCAATAGAATTATTTTCATTTTATATTTTTAAGCATGGCACTAAAAAGCGGTATCATTATTTCATGATGTCCAACAAAATAATAACCTTTTCCACCATTGCCGACAGGTCTTTTTTTCACATTTTCCATAGGCCTATATTGTTTGTTAAAATCAAAAACAGCAGTATAAAATTCTTTAATTTCTATCCCTTGTGCAGTACAAAAAGCAATTGCTTTTAAAAATATTTCAGGCAGAATTACAGCTGAACCAATATTAAAATAAATACCACCATCACTTATTTTTGAAATTATTGATGCAAAAAGCAAAAAATCTCTTTCAGCTAATTTCCCAGTTATAGCACCATCAAAACTTGGATGATAGTGAATGATATCAGTGCCAATTGCAGGATGAACAGTGATTGGAATATTTAATCTATATGCATTTTGAATAACACTGAATTCATTATATTTAAAGCCAGACCTATTCATGTATCTGCCAATTGCTTCTCCGGCTCCTATTTCTAATTCATAACCTTCTTTTAATGCACTATTTAAAAACAAACCTGTCTCTTCTGTATTACCAAACTTGCCTTCCAGCAAATTTTCTGCAACATCCTCAGAAGTCTTTCCTGCATAGGCAATTTCAAAATCATGTATGATAAATGCACCATTAACTGCAATGGCAGAAACCCATCCACGCTCCATAAGGTCTATTATAATAGGACTTAGACCTACCTTTATAATATGAGCTCCCATACCAATAATAATTGTTTTACCAGCAATTCTTGCAGCTTTTACTTTATCAGAAAATTCAATTAAATCTTTTGCAGCAAGCGATTTAGGTAAGGATTCAATAAAAGAATTAAAACCAGATCCTTGAATATGTGGCTTTGCAAAATTTTTTACACTTACTAAGGATTTTCTTTCTTCTATAGATATGGTCTTTATAGAATTTTTATTTAGAAGAGGATATTTTTTATATGCCATTAACTTTTTTTAATTAAATTTGAGTATTTAACGACATATTCAACGCCACTATAAATAGTTAAGAAAAGTGCAATATATAGTACATATATACCTAAATCAAATAAATAACCATCAAAAGGTTTTGGAAATATACTATAAATTATTAATATTGAAATAGCAATAATTTGAGAAAGTGTTTTTTTTTTTGCTATAAACGACGCTGAAAACACTGCGTCTTTAGTTAAAGAATAGTATCTAAAAGAAGTAATAAATAGTTCTCTTAAAATTATTAATGATGCTACCCAGGTCTCAATAGTACCAATTGAAACTAATGCAATTAAGGCTCCTGCTATTAAAAGTTTATCTGCAAGTGGATCTAAAAATTTACCAAGATCAGTTACCTGATTATATTTACGAGCAATATATCCATCTAATGCATCTGAAATAGATGCAATAATAAAAATTGTAAATGCAAATATCTCTTTATTTTCAAGTTCTGTTAAAAGTACAACAAGAAAAACAGGTACAAGAATAATTCTTGCAATAGTAATAATATTTGCTAAAGTCATAAGTTATATTCTATTACTAAATGAATATAATTTCAAGTTATAAATACAAATTAAGTTATTGCAACTTGATTTTATCATAGGTTTTTGCTACTATTAAATATTAAATAGTAAATTTATTTTGGAGGAAAATATGTCAGAAAAAAAATCAACAAATGTAGTTTGGCACGATCATTTAGTAAGTAATGAAGAAAGAGAAGAATTATTAAAACAAAAAGGTGTATTATTATGGTTTACGGGCTTGTCAGCCAGTGGAAAATCAACTATTGCAAATGAAGTAGCACATAGACTCTTTAAAAAGGGTAAATTGACTTACGTTTTGGATGGAGATAATATTAGACATGGGTTAAATAATAATCTTGGGTTTTCACCTGAAGACAGGACTGAAAATATTAGAAGAATTGGAGAAGTCGGGAAATTATTTGCAGATTGTGGTGTAATTACAACAACAGCTTTTATTTCACCCTATCAAGAAGACAGGGATTCAGCAAGAAGATTATATAAAGATGGACAGTTTATTGAAATATTTGTTAAAGCGTCAATTGAAACCTGTGAAGCAAGAGATCCAAAAGGTTTATACAAAAAAGCAAGAAGTGGTGAAATACCAAATTTCACAGGTATCTCAGCTCCTTACGAAGAACCTGTAAAACCTGAAATAATACTTGATTCGGATAATTTATCTATTGATGAAGAAGTAGAACAAGTAATTTCATATTTAAAAGATAATAAAATTATATAAATATAGCCTATCATTGACATTTTTTGGATAATATCGTAGGGGCAGACCTATGTGTCTGCCCTTTTTCATTTTAATTGTTTTGAATATCTGTTGGAATATGCAAGCAATGATATTATTTTTTAATTTTTTATTAAAATATGTAAACAATGATATTGTTTTTTACCAAAATATGTAAACAATGATATTTTTTATTGTATTTTTACAGGACGAACAAGGACGAACACATAGGTTCGCCCCTACATATTCTGAAATATTATTTAGTTTTAAATAATACTTTTAACTCTTTAAAAAACACAAGATATTCTTCACTTTTAAAATCAGGATAAGTCCATTCCATAAAATGAAATGCCTTATGTTTTATTACATATTCAATATGAGCATAAATCCCTTTGGTTAATGGTACTCTATGATAATGATTCTTTGCTGTTGCAATTATGACATTTGCATCAGAAATAAATCCAGGATCAATATTAATTGGTCTTTTATTATCAACCATAAAGGTATTTTCAATATTATTGGTTAAAATCTTAATATTTGCAAGTTCATCAGGGTCAATTTTTTTTTTAAAAGATATGAATTTTCTATACAAAGGAGTTCCCATTTCCAGATTATAGTATTTTGTAAATATAAAAGGTATTTCTTCAGATTCAGAATCAATTTCAGAAAAATGTTCAGAAAGTAAATGTTTTGCTTTATTGAAATCCTCAATATTTTTATATATAAATCCAGAGAATAATTTAACTTTTTTAAATTTTTCTTCAAGCATTTACTTAATATCTGTTTTAATAATTCTTTTCTTTTTTTTATTAATTATTATTAGTTTACCATTTATGTAAACTGCTTCTTTAAATTTGTTTTTTGTAATTTCATGAATAACACCATTAAAAGAGGGACCAACATATTCAAATTTATTAGAACTATTAATTTTTAATTTTTCTTCATTTCTTGTATAAAATGAAATATCCCCCATTCTGTCACATTCAATTATTTTAGTAATATCATTTCTTCCATACTTAGTTATAACGCTATATGGATTAACAGAAAACATTTCGGTAGAATTATTTAACATTCCACTTACATCTCCTTTTAAAATAATTGAATAATATACATCTTCATAATCAGAATAATATAATTGCTTTACATTTTTATTCAAGTATGAATATAAGAATGTTTTATAATTAAAATCAATTAATTGGTTCGTATCTTTTCTCATAAGTATTATATTATTTTTGTTTGAATTCAATTTAAATAATTTAATATCTATCGTCTCATTTAATATTTTTTCACCCACAAACATTGTTTCAGATAATTTAACGGAACTATTATCATCTTTGTAAAGAATGGCATTAAAAGAATTCTCAGAGCCTTTAATATAGATTAAAAAGGACTTTAAGTTATCCTCGAAAAAAGTATATACCTTTTGGGGTGATATCAAATCCATTTCCTGACCTTTTATAATAAAATCTTTAACTTTTGAACTACCAATATACGCTTGATTTATTAAAAAATATTTTTTTATTGGTTTTAAAGGCAATAATTTAATTTGATTAGCATTTAATATTTTAAATGCCTCTTTACTATTAAAATTATATTTAATAATATCGAATGGATATTTAGGGTATGCTGGTTTAGTATTCGTTAAACTCCATTTTACAAGAAAGGGCGATTTAAAAGCAACGGTATTAATACCTCCATCTGTTATATAAGCAATTATACCTGAATTATCAAAACCTACAATAATTGAAGGCTCTTTTAGATATTCATGCATATATGATTTAATAGAAACAATTTTTCCAACCTCATATCTATTTCTATATTTTCTTAATGAATATATAGACATAATATCGTCTGAAGAACTAAATAGTGCAAAGACAATATTTCCAGCCTTAGATACAAATGCCTTATGAAAAACACCTTTTTCTGATTTCGGTAAATTTAGGCTTCTAATTATAACGTTTTTATCAGTATCAATTATATATACAGTGGTTTTATCTCCACTGTTCTTTTTTGCAAAAACAGCAATAATATTATTGTCCATCCATTTTGTATCATATAATTGGAAAAATAATTTTGTTTTATATTGAGGTATATCAAAATTTATCCCTGAAAAATATTTTTTAAGATTTTCTGCTGTAATTCCAGACAAAAGTGTACGATAGATAAAATTTTGAACCATTTTGTTTTTATCTCTTTTATAAAAATAAATACCAAGTTGTTTGTTTATTTCCTTATTCCACATATTAATTTTAAATGCTTTATAAAGATAGTGTAAAGATTTACTGCTGTTCAAATTCATCATTGTAATTGCAAGTGCTGTATTATAATCCTCATTTCCTTCTTTATGTTCAATCTTAAAAAGAATCGACTTTGCCATTTTAAAATCTCTTTTTTTTATATAATACTTTGCAATAAGCAAATCACCTTTTTTTTTATTTTCGCCAACACCATTTAATAAATCTATATGCTTTTCCATTGATTCAAAATTATTTTTAAGATAATAAGCTGAGGCTAATAAATAATTTAAATAAAAATTTGTTTGATTTTCAATAAATTCATCTTTAAGTAATTCAATTATTCTATCAGGATTTTCTTGCTTTAAAAATAGGAAAGACCAGATTATCCTGTATTCAATTGAACTGGGTGTTTTTGTCGCTAATTTAAAATAATGTTCAGATTTTGGATAATTTAATTCTTTTAAATATTCATTAGCAATACATAAAAGAGCAATTGTACTCGTATTGTCAAGCCTTACTGCTTTTTGTAGATTAAGTATTGTTGACTTAACCTTACCGGTATCTGATAAAGCAAAACCAATTAAGCCTTCTATTGACCTGGGCTTCATCTGAAGATAATTAAAAAAGCTTTCATTTGCATCTCCAATATTATTATTTAATAATAATGAGAATGATTTTTTAAGTTGAGCATCAGAATATTTTTCAAAATAAGTTTTGGATTCGACTTTTGCCATTTTAATATCTTCAAGGATATAATAGCTAATCATTTTATCAAAATTTCTATCAGTTCTTGAATATAAAAAAACATTAACAAATAAGACAACCATTAATAAAATTGATACTTTTCTCAAAATGTACCTCCTCTAAACTATTTATTTAATCTTATTTAAGTTTATCATCTAAATAAAATAATTTCAACCTAAAGTCAAAAGGTTTTTTATTTGAATTATTTTTCACATCTATCGTAAAAACAATTATTTTTTGTGATTTTAAATCTTTAATAGTTAGGTTTTTAATTATTATACTATTATTAGTCTTTTGAATAATAGTCTTTAATTTTTTAATATTGAAATTGAATATATTTACAGTAATATTTTCATTAAAATTAAAAAAAGAAATCTTTGCAGAAATGTTTTTACCATGTTTATTTCTAGTTTTAATCAAGAAATATTTTGGAACAGATAGATAAAATTTATATCTTCCATTTCCTTTTATTGATCCAAATCCTTCTGAATAAATTCTACCTGATAGTTCCCTATTTGAATAAAATGTGAATGGAATCATATTCTTATCCATTTTATCTGCAACCTTTATAGGGTTATATAATGGTATTTTTGGAAATAATGAAACTAAAGCAAAAATTATAATAAAAATTGGCACATAAAATATTTTTGAATTATTAATTGATTTTTTTTTAATAGCAAGAAAAATAAAGACTATTAACAAAATAAAAAAGGCAATATTTGGTATATATTTAAAATTACCATTAACTTTTGCATAAGATGGTAAAAACTCTGTTATATTTATATAAAGATTACTTAACTTCTGAAACATTAGTCCACCTCTTACAGCAGAATCGTGAGTGGTCTGCTGATAAAGTGTAAATGGGTTTAATATTTGATAAATTACTGTGAATAATGAATAAATGGGAATTAAATAAAACAGTCTTTTAAAAAACTTATTTTTTGTTTCAATATAATAAATAATGGTAAATATTAATAAGACCCACATAACCGGGGTCAAATATCTTGCCTGCGGACAATAACCGGCTCTGATAGTTGAGTAGCCATGATAAAGTATATAAACAAAACCGGGTATAGATATTAAAATATAAAGATAATATTTTTTGATATTTTTAATTGCTAAAATCAAACCTGGAAAAAAAAACAGATAAAATGGATTATAAAGTAATAAACCATCTCTTTGATCAAAAAAATAATCTAATAAGGTTTCAACTCTTAACGAAAAAGGTATTGCTTTTGTATTTTTAATTAATTCAGCCTTTTGTTCAAGAGAGATTACACCTGTATATATAGCTGTAGGTGATATAGTACCATAAGCATAATATAAAAACATAGTAAAAACAATAATAGATATTATTGGAAATATTGATATATATATAATATTAATATATTTCTTTTTCAGAAACAGATAAATAGTGTTTCCTGCAAGATAAAATGCAATAAATAAAAGATATTTCATTCCCCAGAAAACAGTTAAGGACATAAATAAGCCAGACAAAATAAGTCTTAAACGATTCTTTTTAGGATAATTTTCAAAAATCAATAAATATATTGATAATAAGAGTAAAAACAAAGCTTGTATTTCAGCAAATATATGTATGGACATAAAAAATATTGGAGTCGTAAAAGTAAAAACTATTGTTATAAAAATTGACAGATTTTCTCTTTTTAGTAATTTAAGTGAAAACAAATAAATTAATACTGCTATACCTGCTCCAAATAAGCCCATAAAGGATCTTATAAGAAAATATAAGAGTGTAAAAGGGATTTTAAATAATAAAAATGGAGCTAATGTAAATGATACACCTGGAAGATGTATTGAATACCATTTTTTAAATCCTTTACCCTCTTTTGCGTGTGATTTCAGTCTATAATCAATAAAATCTCTATATTCATCTCTTGCATATTGGTTAAATACGTTTATATCATAATCTTTTGCGATTGAATGAGAAATTGCAAGATAATGAGGTTCATCGCCTATAAGTATAACTCCTTTTTTTACAATTACAAAAGAAGATAGAATAAAAATTATCTCTGTGATTACAAATATTATAATTACTCTTTTTTTTATTGAATATAAATTGAATTTTTTTATAAATTTTTCATATAATTTATATCTTATTATTATTCCTATAATTGTAAATACTAAAGATAAAAGAATAAGGTTGTTAAGTCTGTCTGCATAATCGAATTTATCTATATAAAAAAATCTCATAACAAAAGACATAATTCCTGAAGAAAAAGGAAGTAAGTTTGTTAATAAAGGTTCTCTATTCTTTTTTTCTTTAATAATCACATAAAACAAGATAAAGAAAGACAGTATTAACAAATAAGGTTTATCTATAAGGAGGTATTCTAAAGAGTTTATTAAAATTGATAGATAACCTATAATAATAAATAATAGGAAAATTTTATTTTTCATTTTATACTCTGGTCGCTTCCGGTGATATCTCTTTCGCTAACGTAAAAAATTGTGCTCAATTTTTTCCTCCTGGTCCTCAGTCACCCGAGCGTTTCGGGTTCCCTGCGGGGCACGCTATAGAGAAATGCACCTCACGCTTAGTTTGGTATTGATATACAACCTTAAACATTAGACCACTTCAGGGATTGGCTCAAAAAACTTAAAATTCTGCATTTCCTGGGGTTCTTGGGAATGGGATAACGTCTCTT
>JAOZTV010000144.1:1465-7912 GCA_029939015.1 Candidatus Aminicenantota bacterium | reverse complement strand
ATTATTGCAATTTATGGACCGAATGTACCTGAAATAAGCGGTCCATGGCGAAAGGAGAAGGTCACAATTTTACAATTAGATATGGATTGCAGACCTTGTGACCAGAGGGTGTGTATTTATAAAGGAAAAAATGATAAAATAAAATGTATGAAAAATATAGGAGTTGACAAAGTCTATGAAGCGATTATTAAACATTTCTGATAATATTTATTATTATTGTCTATTAGGTTTTATTTTTTTAATAAATATTTCAATTGGTGCTGCTTATATATTATTTACCTTTCTGTCTTTAGGATTAATTATTTATTTTATATCAGGCAAAAAACACTCAATAGAAAAGTTTACTATTAAAAAGCACCTGCCACCATTTATAAAGTATTTTGCTCTATATATTCTATTTACTCTAATGTCAGTAATTTTCTCATTAGACAGAAAAGAAAGCTTTGTTGATAGCAAGGAACTTTTTATTTTCCTGCTATTTCCCTTGTTTTTCCTTATTCTCAATACAGAAAAAAGGATAAAAACATCTCTTTGGGTAATTTTAATTTCAGCCTTGTTACACTCTTTTTACGGAATTTATCAGGGAATTACATGGGGAATTACACTTGATAGACGTATAAAAGGATTTACATCTCATTGGATGACATTTGCAGGTCTAATGATGTTTGTTTTCATATTTTTTATCATAAAAGCCTTTTATGAAAATAAAAAGAATAGAATGATTTATTTTGCAATTATGATTCCAATTAGTGTTGCTATTGCAGCCTCTTTAACAAGGTCGGTTTGGGTTGGTACATTCTTTGCCCTTGGTTTATTTATTATTTATTTTAATTATAAGGTATTATATGCCATTATTCCATTATTGATAATTTTTGCAATCTTTCTTCCAAATTCAGTTAAAAGCAGGTTTACGTCTATCGTTGACCTCAAAAATGAAACAAATATGGATAGAATATATATGGCAGAGACAGGTTTTAATATTTTCAAAGAATACCCATTTTTTGGGGTTGGTGCCAATAATATAAAAAAAGTTTATGACAAGTATAAACCAGAGGGTGCACCATTGAACGAACATCTTCATAATAATTTCATTCAAACTCTGGCAGAGAGAGGAATATTTACATTATTAGCATTAATTCTAGTTTTTATTTCAATAATATATAATCTTATAAAAAAGATAAAAACAGGAAGCGTATTTCAACAGAAACTTGCTATAGGAGTGTTATTCACATTCTTTGGGTTTTTAATTGCAGGTATGTTCGAGTATAATTTTGGACATTCTCAGATAAAGTTTATTCTCTTCTTCTTCCTCTCACTTCCTTTTATAGATACCTTGCCAAATAAGGAGATTAAAAAATGATTTCTCAAAAACGTGCCGAGACCATAATTAATTCATTTAAAAACAAGAAAATTCTTGTATATGGAGATATAATATTTGACAGATACATCTTTGGTGAGGTTGAAAGAATATCACCAGAGGCTCCTGTTCCGATAGTCAAGGTTAAAAAAGAAGACTTTAGAATTGGAGGTGCAGGTAATGTTGCCTCAAATATTGATAGTTTAAGTGGCAATGGGATACTTCTTGGAATTGTTGGAGATGATATTTATTCAAAAGAAATATTCAAACTTAAAAGTGATAATAATCTTGCAATTAAATCAAGCAATAATCAAACCCTTATTAAAACAAGAATTCTTGCAAAAAGACAACAGATAGTAAGGGTAGATAGAGAAGAAGATATTTTTATTTCAGATGAAGATGAAAAAAAGCTGAGAAAAATAATTGAAGAGTTAGAAATAGATGGAATTATTGTATCAGATTATGCAAAGGGTACTTTAAACAAAAACATTATTGTCCTATTGAAACAAAAAGCAATAAACATGAATATCCCTATAATCGTTGACCCCAAGCCACCAAATTTTGATTTATATAAAGATGTTACAGCTATAACTCCAAATAAGAATGAAGCTGAAGGTATCATAGGCAAAAAGCTTAATGAAGAGAAAGACATTATAACAGCCGTTAGAACTATTCAAAAAAAATTTAACACAAAATACTCTATCATTACAAGAGGCGAAGACGGAATTACAGCTGCTGAAAAAGGAAAAAAAGCTTTTACAATACCTGTTTTAAGCCATGAAGTTTTTGACGTTACAGGTGCTGGAGATACGGTAGTTTCAGTAATAATGTTATCTCTGGTTTCAGGTGCGAGTTTAAAAGAGGCAATAGTCCTTGCAAATGCAGCAGCTTCAATTGCAATAGAAAAAATAGGTACAGCCCAGGTTACAGATGTAACAATATTAGAAAGATTAAAACAAAAGAGAATCAGAAATACAGTATCATGAGGAAAAACAATGAAAAAATTATTTAATCCAATTGAAAATTACGAAAAGACAAAGAAGAAGGTAGGATATACAAAAAGAAGCGAAACATCCGAAGCTAAATACAAAAAATTAGGTTTTAGATGTGGGCTTGAAGTTCATCAACAATTAAAAACAGAAAAAAAACTATTCTGTAGATGTCCTGCCGGTCTTTACCAAAAAGATGATGAATTTGATAATGAGGTAATAAGACATATGCGTCCAACTCTCAGCGAACTTGGAGAATATGACGGTACAGCATTAATGGAACAAAAGACCAGAAAAAACATAAAATACAGGATTAAAAACGAATCCTCCTGTACTTATGAAATTGACGATACTCCCCCATTTCAAATAAATCAAGACGCTTTAAATAAGGCTATTGAAATTGCCGTCCTTCTCGGTTCAAGCATAGTTGGAGAATTACATATAACGAGAAAGCAATATCTTGACGGAAGTATTCCTGCTGGTTTTCAAAGAACCGCAATTGTAGGTATAGAAGGTGAAATACCACTGAGTAAAAAAACCATCAGGATAATTCAATTAAGCATTGAAGAAGATTCATGTAGAGAAATCTCAGATATTGGACATGATAGAACCTATAAAACTGACAGGCTTGGAATTCCTCTTATAGAAACAGTTACATATCCAGAAATGACAAATCCAGATGAAGCTGCAGAAGCCTGCAACTATATAAGATTTTTAAACCGTAGTACAGGAAAGGTAAATACAGGAATTGGGGCAACCAGGGAAGATGTAAATGTCAGTATAACCGGCGGCACAAGGATTGAAATTAAGGGTGTTGCACATATAAAATGGATTCCGATACTAACTCATATTGAAGCCTTCAGACAGAAAGCACTTCTCGAAATAAAAAGCATTCTAAATAAAAAAGTTAAAAATATCAATAAATGGGAAATTAATAAAATTAAATTATCAAACGAAATTGTATCAAAATATAATTTTCTGTCTCAATTAAAGAATAATAATTCAAATAAACTTTATGCAGTAAACCTACCGGACTTCAAAGGTATTTTGTCTCATTTTACACAACCAGGTCATAGTTTTGAAAACGAAATTGCCGATAGACTAAAGGTAATCGCCTGTCTTGAAAAACCAAATATGACAAGTTCAGAGTCTTTAGAGCCAACACTTAGCAGTGAGTTTTTTGAGGAAATTGCAAAAAAACTTGGTAGTCTTGAAAATGATGCACAAATTGTTTTTTGGGGACCAAAGGATGACATTAAAACTGCTCTTGAAACAATTGAAGAAAGATGTAAATTTGCTTTTGATGGTGTCCCTGAAGAGACAAGAAAGTCATTCAAAAATGGTACTACAATATTTGAAAGAGTATTACCCGGTCCAAACAGAATGTATCCTGACACGGATTCTCCTCCACTCTCAATTGAAGAAAATTTAATTGATAATATTAAAAAAAACCTGCCATCAACGGTATTAGAGAGAACAGATAAAATGACAGAATGGCATATACCCAAAGATACATTCCCCTTTATTCTTAGTAAGAATTTGTATCCTGTCATTGAGAAAATTATCATTGATTTTAAGGCAGACCCGGTATTTGTTGGCACGATTTTTGGACATAAACTAAAATCAATACTCGGACAGTATAATGCCAACCCTCTATTTAATTATAATAAAATATACGATACTTTTAAATTTGTAAAAGATAATAAACTCCAACAAAATATAATAAAAAAAATACTTCCTATTATCTTTGAACACCCCAATATGGACTTTGAAAGTATCCTTACAACAATTGAATATAAAAACATCTCAAAAAAAAACATAATTACAAATATCAAAGACATTAGAGATAAGTTTAATGACATAAGATATTCAAAAGAAAAAGATGCAGAAGTCCTATGGGTAATGGGACAATTAGCTCCACTGGCTACAGGCAATATAAACCTGAGAGAACTAGAGGAGATAGTACGCAAAGCTTAACTTTTATATAACTAAAAACCTTTCAAATCATTGCAATATCCTTTTAATTTAGGTAGAATATTACTTAGGAGGAAATATGTCAGATAATATAATTGATTTTGAAGAATTACAGAAAAAATTGTCTCCGAAAAAAATATTAGCAGGTGTTGTTATACTAATAGTAGCTTTTATCTTTTTTTCAAGTTATTATCAGGTTGACCAACAGGAAGATGCTGTTGTATTAAGATTCGGAAAGTTTTTAAAAATTGAGGGTCCTGGATTGCATTTTAAATTGCCTTTTGGGATAGACAAGAATATCAATGTACCAACAAAGAGAAGATTTACTGCTGAATTTGGATTTAGAACAAGAAAGGCAGGAATTCAAACTGAATTTTCAAGTGGGGATTATTCTTTTGAGTATGAAATGTTGACAGGAGATTTAAACATTGTTGATGTAAAATGGATTATCCAATATGAGATAAGTGATCCACAGCAATTCCTGTTTAATGTAGAAGGTAATGTTGCTACACAGAGCAGATATGGGAAACGTTCTATAGATATTAGAACTAAAACTATTAGAGATATTTCTCAATCTGTTATTAACCGTCTTGTCGGTGATAGAACAATTTTTGGAGTAATAGGCAGACAAAGAGAAGAAATTGAGATTGAAGGAAAGAATTTGATGAACAAATTCTTTAAAGACTTTAATTTTGGTGTAATAGTTAAAGAAGTTAAACTGCAAAACATTGTACCACCGAAGAGTGTCCAGACAGCATTTGAAGATGTTAATAAGGCACAACAGGATGCAGAAACATCTAAAAACAAGGGACTTGAAGAGTATAATAAGGCTATACCAATGGCAAAGGGTATCAAAGAAAGAACAATTAGAGAAGCTAATGGTTATGCAGCTGAAAAAATTAATAATGCCTTAGGTGATATCGCAAGATTTAATAAGGTCTATGGTGAATATGTTAAAAATCCAGCAATAACAAGAATGAGACTATACTATGAAATGTTTGAAAAAGTTTTTGAAAACACAGAATCTATTGACTTAATAGATAAAAAATTGAAGAATTTTATTCCATTTAAGTCACTCTCAGACCAGAAGGGGGCAGTAAAATGAACAAACTAAAAATCACATTTATCACTGTTATAGTATTAATAATGATTTTTGTATTAATGGGACCATTTTATATTCTTGAAGAAGGCGAACTTTCATTAGTACTTAGATTTGGTAAGGTTATTGACAAACAGGAAGATGCAGGGCTTAAATTTAAAATGCCATTTATTGATAAGGTAACAAAATATTCAAAAAAACTACAGGCATGGGACGGTTCTCCACAGGTAATACCAACAAAAGAAAAACAATTTATTTTTGTTGATACAACAGCGAGATGGAAGATTGATAATGCAGATCTTTTCTATCAAAAAGCAAACACATTTCAGAGAGCACATAAACTTCTTGATGATATAATTAACTCAAATGTTACTAAGATAATTACAAAAAACTATTTAAGAGAAGCTGTCAAAACCTCTGAAGAATTTGTTAAAAATGATGCGCAAGAAAACAGTAATCAACTTATAGATAGTGGCGAAACTACCAAAGAAGATAATGTCAAAGCTGAGTTTAAGGGCAGAGTTGAGCTTTCAAAACAGATGCTTGAAAATGCAAAGAAAGAGATTAGTGACTATGGAATTGAACTTATTGATGTTGTCATAAGACAGATTAAATATTCAAAAGATTTGACAGAAAGTGTCCACTTGAGAATGAGAAAAGAAAGAGAACAGATCGCTCAACTTTACAGATCACAGGGTGAAGGTGAAAGAAATAAAATCCTTGGTGATATGGAAAGAGAGCTAAGAGAAATTAGGTCAGAAGCAACAAAGAGAGCTAAAGAAATTAAGGCTGAAGCTGATGCAAAATCTCTTCAAATAAGAAATAAAGCTTATTCAAAAGATAAAGAATTTGCAGATTTCTGGATGGCAATAAAACAGTATGAAAAGTTACTTCCAAAAATGAGGAAAACTTTGACTACCGATCCTGATTTCTTTAAATATCTATATAATAAGAACGGGAAGTAAACATATTAGGCAAGTAGGCAGAGAGGCAGAGAGGCAGGGAGTAAGAAATTTTAAAGATTCTTT
>JAOZTV010000144.1:0-1365 GCA_029939015.1 Candidatus Aminicenantota bacterium | reverse complement strand
GTTATAGTTACTTTAACTCTTTGCCTCTCTGCCTCCTAACCTCCTTGCCTTTAAAAATTTAGGAGCAAAAATGATTGACTTATTCAAGGGTTATAAGAACGATGCACTTGCAGTTTTGAAAAAATATAAGGTACGAGTTTGGAGCGATAGTGAAGTTAAAACTACGAGAGGCGACTTTAGAGGTATAATTCTGCCACGTTCGGAAAATGATGATGACAAACACGTTGTACTGAAACTTGTTACCGGTTATAATGTTGGTGTTTCAATTGATACAATCCTTGATATGAAAGAGCTTGGTTATAAAGAAGCACATTATAAAATCCCTGAAAAAGAATTTCCATTTTCTAAAGAAAAACCCAATGTAAAACTATTTGGTACCGGAGGCACAATTGCTTCACGCTTGGATTATAGAACGGGTGCAGTTATTCCAGCCTTTTCACCGGGTGAACTATACGGTGCAGTCCCTGAACTTGCAGATATCTGTAATTTGAAAACAGAAAAATTATTTGCTGTTTTTTCTGAGAATATGGGTCCTGCCCAGTATAAGATACTAGCAAAATCCATTGGAGAAGAGATTAAAAACGGCATAGATGGCGTAATTATTGGTCATGGTACTGATACAATGCATCATACGGCTGCTGCCCTATCCTTTATGATACAAAACTCACCTGTTCCTATTGTTATGGTCGGTTCTCAAAGATCATCAGACAGACCATCATCTGATGCCGCATTAAACCTCATACACGCAGCAACGGCTGCTGCAAAATCAGATATTGCAGAGGTTATAGTCTGTATGTTCGGACCAACATCAGACGAGTATGCATTACTTCATCCAGGAACAAGGGTAAGAAAAATGCACTCTTCATACAGATCGGCATTTAGAACAATTGGAGATATCCCAATAGCTTCAATAACAAGAGACAAATTTTCACCTTTTAGAAATGACTATAAAAAGAGACGAAATGATAGAAACGTTGACATATACCCTTATTTTGAAGAAAAAGTTGCATTACTCTATTATTACCCGAATATGCAACCGGATATAATAGATTCATTAATAGCCAATAAGTATAAAGGCATAGTAATTGCAGGAACAGGACTTGGACACGTAAACAAAGCACTATACGACGCATTGGGAAGAGCAACAAAGGCAGGCATTGCAATATATATGACAGTTCAAACACTATGGGGTTTTGTACATATGTTCGTATATGAAACAGGACGAGATATGATGAAAAAAGGTGTCATACCAGCAGAAAATATGTTACCTGAAGCAGCATATATAAAACTCGGTTGGGCACTTGGGCAAACAGATGACCTGGAAAAAGTAAAAGATTTAATGCTTACACCTATAAATAGAGAAAT
>JAOZTV010000143.1:3285-7940 GCA_029939015.1 Candidatus Aminicenantota bacterium | reverse complement strand
TCTTTTGTGATTTCTTACTTGGTTCTATGTTCAAATATTTTCTTGTTCGACCATAAAGTTCCTCGGAGCTTTACTTTTTTACTTCTTGAGAAAAAACTTGACTGACACTAAAAATAAAAAGAATTAGGTATGCTAATGGATAGGAATAAAAAGATTTTAAGCAATACATTAGAGGACAACCTATTAAACATTTTTTCACTTATCCAAGAAGACCACAGACTAATGGTGGAGTAGAAAGGTTTAATAGAACTATAAAAGAACAGTTTATTTCTTGGGAAAAGGAGGACTTGGTTGATGATATCAATGGCTTTAATAAAAAACTAATGGAATATTTAATTTGGTATAATACAAAAAAACCGCATAGAGCTATTAACAAATTAACTCCTTTAAGGTATTATATGAATATGGTTATTAAAGATTCTTTTAAGTCTAATATGTTGAACGAAACCGGCTTTGCCGGACAATCAGATTTCAAATGTTTTAAAAACACTTTTTGCAGTTTCTGAAAATTATCCAAATCTAAAAGCCAGTGAAAGTTTTATTCAACTTCAGTCCAGAATTTCAAGCTTGGAGGGAGAAATAAGTGATAGGAGAGAGTTTTATAACGACTCTGTAAATATGTTTAATATAAGAATAAGACAAATTCCTGACAGATTTATAGCTTCCCCTGCAGGTTTTTCTAAAAAAGACTTTTTTAAAACAAATCCTGAAGAGATTAAAGATGTTGAAATCAATCTTTAAATATTTAGCTATTATTTTTATAGGTGCTTTTTTCATATTTAATGATTATATATTTCCAATGAAAAAAATATTGTTTATAAAACCTATTTATTTGCAAATTCTTATGTTAGCAGGAATAATGTTTTTTATTTTAGGTATATACACTTATTTTCAAAATAGACTAATTCGCAATACTCCTACTTCAACAGTACGGGGGTTAGCTATGGGGCTTGTCGAGATTTATGGAAAGGTTGAACCACATAAACATACATTGAAAAGTCCTTTTACCAATAAAGATTGTGTATATTATATGTGTCAAGTAGAAGAAATAGACGGTAGTTATTTTTGGATAGATGCAAAATTTGAAAGATTCTATCTCCATGATAAAACAGGTAAAGTTCTTATTAACCCTTTCAAAGCAAATTTTGATATTAAAGAGAGCTTCCAAACAGATTCTGGATCTGATTTATCTGAATCTGCACGAACTTTCTTGATAAAACAAGGTGTCAAACCAAAAGGAATGTTCGGGAATAAAAAAAAATTAAGGTTCACTGAGCACTACCTTGCTCTAAATGAAAATGTATATGTTTTGGGTACAGCAACTTCCTCTTATAATTCAAAAAATGACATTAAAAATGAAGATAAAATTGAAATAAGAAGTGGACAGATTAATAAAACATTCTTAATATCAAATTTATCAAAAAAAGAAATTTTAGAAACTAATAAATGGGTTCCTCTTCAAATCTTTGGATCCCTAATTCTATTTCTTGTAATTTTTTGGCTAAGATATATATATTAATGAAAAATTAATTTTTTTAACTTAATAAACATAGATTCGTGTCAGCGGTATGCATATATTGATGGTAGAGCAGAAAGAGTGATTTTTCCAGACACTCCTTTTGAATAGTCTTATATACTTTCCCTCCCAATTTTTTATATCGTTAAAAAAAATATTATTTTTATTGTTTTAATATTTTATTTATGCTAAAATTATGTATGACTATATAACTTTGGTTTATATACTAAAGTTAAATTGAAAATAGGAATTTAATAATGGCATTATGGAAAATTAAAAAAGGTTTGAATGTCCCTATTAAAGGTTCCCCAGAACAGATAATAAGTGAAGAAAAAAAAGTAAGTAGAGTTGCTCTTGTCGGTTATGATTATATCGGTATGAAGCCAACTATGCTTGTTGCTGTCGGGGATACAGTAAAAAAGGGACAGGTTCTCTTTACAGACAAGAAAATGGAGGGAGTTAAATATACGGCTCCTGGAAGTGGTAAGGTCGTAGAGATTAACAGAGGTACAAAAAGGGTTTTTGAGTCTATTGTTATTGAATTGAACGGAAGTGATGAACTTATGTTCAAATCATATTCAAAAGATGATATTAAAACTCTAAAAAGAGAAAAAATTGTTGAGCAATTAATCGATTCCGGTGTATGGACATCGTTACGTTCAAGGCCTTATGGAAAGGTAGCAAATCCAAAAGAGACTCCCAATTCAGTTTTTGTAACTGCAATGGATACTGAACCACATGCTCCTTTGGTTCCTGTAACTCTTGAAGGCAAAAAAGAAGCTTTTCAATCAGGTCTTGAAATCATTTCAAAACTAACTGAAGGTACGGTATTTGTATGTAAAAAACCGGATGCAGCAATTCCTGCACCAGTTATGGACAGGGTTATGGTTGAAGAGTTTTCAGGTCCTCATCCAGCAGGTTTAGCTGGTACACATATTCATTTTCTTGATCCTGTATCAATGAAAAAGAATGTATGGCATATTGATGCACAGGACGTTGCGGCAATTGGTTTACTTTTTTCTACAGGTAAAATTTCAGTAGAAAGAGTTATTTCTATTGCAGGGCCTTCGGTAAAAAAACCAAGATTATTGAAAACAAGAATTGGTGCTTGTCTTTCTGAACTTACAGATAATGAATTGATAGAGGCTGATAATCGAATTATATCAGGCTCTGTTTTATCTGGTAGAGCAGCTTTTGGAAATGTGAAATATCTTGGTAAGTATCATAAGCAGATATCCGTGTTAAAAGAAGGAACAGAGAGAGTTATGCTTGGTTGGGTCGCTCCCGGTTTTAATCTTTTTTCAGTAAAGAACATCGTTTTTTCAAAATTATTCCCCAAAAAGGAATTTGCATTTAACACCGCTTTAAATGGTGGTCCAAGAGCTATGGTTCCTGTTGGTTCTTATGAAAAAATTATGCCTCTTGATATCTTACCTGTGTTCTTGCTCAGAGCCATGCTTATGAAGGACATTGAAGAAGCTGAGAAGCTTGGAGCCTTAGAGCTGATTGAGGAAGATCTTGCACTATGTTCTCTTGTTTCTACAACAAAGAGAGAGTATGGACAGGTTCTTAGAGAAAACTTAACTATAATAGAGAAGGAAGGATAATGAAATTTTTAAGAAAATTCCTTGATAGTCAGGAAAAACACTTTGAAGGTAATGGGAAACTTAAGGCTATGTATCCTCTTTACGAAGCTATCGATACCCTATTATACACTCCCGGTAAGGTAACAAAGGGAGCTTCACATATTAGGGACGTTCTGGATTTAAAACGAATGATGACGATGGTTATTTATGCATTATTACCAACCGTTTTATTCGGACTATATAATACGGGTTATCAGGCAAATCTGATGATAAAAAAACTGGGTGGTTTTCAAGCCGATACAGCCTTATGGCAGAGTCAGATAATTAATTGGCTTGGAATAGGCTTTGATCCTGGAAATATTTTTGCAAATTTCCTGCATGGATTGATGTTCTTTTTACCAATCTATATAGTAACCCTTGCAGCCGGTGGTCTTTGGGAAGTATTATTTGCGGTAATAAGAAAGCATGAAATTAATGAAGGTTTTTTTGTTACCTCAATGTTATTTCCACTTATCTTATCGCCAACGATACCATTATGGCAGGTTGCTCTCGGTATTTCGTTTGGAGTTGTAATTGGAAAAGAAGTTTTTGGTGGTGTTGGAATGAATGTATTAAATCCAGCATTAACTGCAAGAGCATTTTTATTTTTCGCATATCCAATTAATATTTCAGGTGACAGGGTATGGGTTGCAGTAAATGGTGCAGTGGATGGCACAACAATGGCAACGCCTCTATCGGATTTAGCAGCAGGTAAGGCAATCTCAACATGGGATTCATTTATTGGTTTGATTCCTGGTTCATTAGGTGAGACTTCAACCTTGGCAATCCTTATAGGAGCAGTTATTTTGATAGTTTCGGGCATAGGCTCATGGCGAATTATGATTAGCATAGTCGCAGGAATGGCAGGGCTTTCACTTTTCTTCAATTATTTTGTAGAGAGTGCAAATCCAATGTTTGCAGTTACACCTGTAGAGCATTTTGTGCTTGGAGGCTTTGCCTTAGGCTTGGTTTTTATGGCAACAGATCCTGTATCTGCCGCTATGACTAAACCGGGTATGTATATGTACGGTGCTTTAATTGGTATATTAGTAGTGCTTGTAAGAGTTGTAAACCCTGCATTTCCAGAGGGTATGATGCTTGCAATCCTTTTTGCCAATGTTTTTGCACCACTTTTTGATAAAATATTTATTAACGCAAATATAAAGAGGAGGTTACTCCGAAATGGCAGCAGATAGTATAAAAAAAACACTGGGGGTTGCCCTAGGGGTTTGTCTTATATCTTCTATTCTTGTAACAGGTATTTACACTGTTCTCAAACCTATTCAGATTGAGAATAAGAAAATTGATAAGTTAAAGAATATTCTTAAGGCAGGCGGTATAGAGATTATAGAAGGAAAGAAAGTTGAAGATCTTTTTAAAGAAAGGATAGAGGCAAAGATAGTTGATTTAAAAAAAGGTGAAATAAAGAAAGATTTTTTAGATAAAGAAGAAATATTGAAACCTGAAAACTTTGATATTAAGCGGATAGCAAAAGACCCTGAATTTTCAAGCCT
>JAOZTV010000143.1:0-3185 GCA_029939015.1 Candidatus Aminicenantota bacterium | reverse complement strand
CCATATATAAAAAATATACGAAAAAATGAAGGGGGACAGGGCTAATGGCTAATGTAAATCTTAAAAAAACCCTTTTTGATCCAATATTTAATAATAATCCGATTACGTTGGGTGTTTTAGGAGTTTGTTCGGCTCTTGCTGTAACTTCAAAGCTTGAGACATCAATTGTTATGTCCCTTGCTGTGATGTTTGTCCTTGCTTTTTCAAACCTTGCAGTTAGTGCGATCAGAGAACATATTCCAAGTAGTATTAGAATTATTGTTGAAATGACAATAATTGCTTCATTGGTTATTATTGCAGATCAGTTTATTAAAGCTTTTTTCTTTGATATTAGTAAACAATTATCTGTATATGTAGGATTGATAATAACAAACTGTATAATAATGGGAAGAGCTGAGGCTTTTGCTTTGAAAAACAAACCATGGGCTAGTTTTGTTGATGGCATAGGTAACGGACTTGGCTATGCTTTTGTGTTGATAGCAGTTAGTTTTGTGCGTGAATTATTCGGTTCTGGTAAATTACTTGGAATGTCAGTATTACCCTTAGATACAGCAGGTGGATGGTATGTACCTAATGGTTTGCTTTTACTTCCAGCCAGTGCGTTTTTCCTTATTGGATTTCTTATATGGATTCTGAGGGAATTTAAACCAGATCAGGTTGAAGAGGATTAGAAAATGATAGAACACTATTTAAGTCTTTTTATAAAGGCAATTTTTATTGAAAATATGGCTCTTGCATTCTTTCTTGGAATGTGTACCTATCTTGCAGTCTCCAAAAAGGTTGATACTGCAATAGGATTGGGCGTTGCTGTGGTCTTTGTGCAAACAATTACTGTACCTGTAAATAATCTCATATATAATTATGTTTTAAAAGAAGGAGCTTTATCTTGGGCAGGATTACCAAATGTTGATTTGACATTTATTGGTTTGATTGTATATATTGGAGTAATTGCTGCTATTGTGCAAATACTAGAAATGATATTGGATAAGTATGTGCCTAAATTATATACAGCTCTTGGTATATTTCTTCCTTTAATAACAGTTAATTGTGCTATTTTAGGTGGTTCACTGTTTATGGTTGAAAGAGATTATACAATGCCTGAGAGTATTGTTTATGGTATAGGTTCTGGCTTTGGCTGGGCATTGGCATTAGTTGCACTTGCAGGAATTAGAGAAAAGTTAAAGTATAGTAATGTACCAAATGGATTAAAGGGGCTTGGTATAACCTTTATTACTGTTGGTTTAATGGCATTGGCATTTATGCTCTTTTCCGGAATTCAATTATAAGAGGAAAAAAAAATGAATATAGTAGATTTAATTATACCTGTTGCGGCCTTTACAATAATTGTTTTGTTATTAGTTGGATTAATACTTTTTGCAAAATCAAAACTTGTTGCTTCCGGTAATATAAAAATTATGATCAATGATGATCCAGAAAACACTCTTGACGTTGCGGCTGGAGGAAAACTTCTTAATACCCTAGCGGACAGTAAGATATTTGTACCTTCTGCCTGTGGTGGTGGTGGTACCTGTGGTCAATGTCTTGTAAAAGTTCATGCTGGTGGAGGAGACATCCTACCCACTGAAACTTCTCAGATATCACGAAAAGAAGCAAGAGAAGGTGAGAGACTTGCCTGTCAAGTTCCTGTTAAACAGGATATGAAAATAGAAATACCCGCAGAGATTTTTGATGTTAAGAGATGGGAATGCACCGTTCGTTCGAATAAAAATGTTGCAACCTTTATTAAAGAACTTGTATTGGAACTTCCTGAGGGTGAAGATGTTAATTTTAAAGCTGGTGGATATATCCAGATTGAAGCACCTGAACATACAGTAAATTATACTGACTTCAAGATTGAAGAAGAATACAGAGGTGACTGGGATAAATACGACCAGTGGAAATTTGTTTCAAAGGTTACAGAGCCAATAGTAAGAGCATATTCAATGGCAAACTATCCTGGAGAGAAGGGAATAATAATGTTAAATATTAGAATTGCATCTCCTCCTCCAAGTATGCCAAATGTTCCTCCAGGGCAAATGTCTTCTTTTCTCTTTAATCTTCAGCCTGGCGATAAGGTTTTTATTACCGGTCCTTATGGCGAATTTTTTGCAAGAGAAACAGAGGCGGAAATGGTATTTGTAGGTGGTGGTGCTGGAATGGCTCCAATGCGTTCACATATTTTTGACCAGTTAAAACGATTAAGTACAAATAGAAAGGTGTCATATTGGTATGGTGCAAGAAGTTTAAGAGAAATGTTCTATATTGAAGATTTTGATCAATTAGCAAAGGATAATCCAAACTTTACTTGGCATATTGGTTTATCTGAACCATTACCGGAAGATAATTGGACAGGACATAAAGGATTTATACATCAGATACTGCATGATGCATACTTAAAAGATCATCAGGCACCTGAAGATTGTGAATTCTATATGTGTGGACCTCCAATGATGAACTCAGCAGTAATAGAAATGTTGGAAAACATGGGAGTAGAACCAGAAAACATAATGTTAGACGATTTTGGATAAACTTCGTTTATAGTTTAAATAAAATGTAGGGGCAGACCTATGTGTCTGCCCTTTTCTTATTAATGTAAATTTTTAAAAAAGAAATAAAATGAAAAACAATCAATTTAAAATACTCATATTCTTTATCATATCGCTATTTTTCTTCTCAAACTGCAATAAAAAACCTGAATTAATTAAAATATCCGGAAATACAATGGGAACAACCTATAATATTTCTGTATTTTCTGTACATAAGGACAAATCTAATTTGAAAAATGAAATCGACAATCTTTTAATAAAGGTTAATATGGAGATGTCAACCTATATAAAAAACTCAGAAATATCAAAGTTTAATTCTTCAAATTCAATAGACTGGTATCCAATATCTAAGGGATTTGCAAGGGTTGTCAAAAACAGTATAGATATCAGTGAAAAATCAAATGGAGCCTTTGATATTAGCATAGGTCCATTAATTACATTATGGGGATTTGGCAAAAAACAGGGAGAGCAAATACCTTCAATTGAAGAAATTGAATCAACAACTAAATATATAGGATATAAAAAAATAGAAATAAATCTATTGCCTCCTAGAATTAAAAAAAAAAAATCAAAACTTAAAATAAATCTCTCGGCAATAGCAAAAGGTTATGGTGTGGATAAGGTTGCAGAGCTATTGGA
>JAOZTV010000142.1:6490-7942 GCA_029939015.1 Candidatus Aminicenantota bacterium | reverse complement strand
TATAGATTCTCTGTTGATGCCCCTATTCTTGCAAATTTTCTTCCAAACGCTTCGGACAAGACAGCTCTTGAAATTGGATGTGGTTCTGGTATTATCTCTTTACTTTCAATATATAATAGTAAATTTAAAAAGATATACTGTTTTGAAATACAAAAAAGATTATTTGAAATTGCATCTTTAAATGTGAAAGAAAATGGTTTTGAAAAGAGAACAGAAATTATAAATGCAGATTTTTTGAAAAATGGAGAAGATGTCATAAAGAAAAATAATGGCAAATTTGATATAGTTTTTTCAAATCCTCCATTTTATAAATTAAATAAGGGGCGTGTCAGTGCAAATGAGGAAACTGCTATAGCAAAGTTTGAATTAAAGCTTTCTCTATCAGAATTATTAAAAAAAACACTTTCTATATTGAATACAAATGCTAACCTTTTTTTAATACTACCTTATGATAGATTTACTGAATTAGAATCAATGGCAAAGCAATCTGAATATTGTCTTATAAAGAAAAGAGACATTATATCTGTTAAAGGTGGAAAACCTGAACGATTTCTGATACAATTACGCAATGATACTTGTGATAATTCATTAATAAATGAAGAACCTCTGATTATTTATAAAGACACAAATATATATACTGAGGAGATGAATTATATTTTTGGTTTAACATAAGCAAAATGAGGTGATAATGATTAATAAATTAAAAGAACTTATAAAATACAGACAATTAATATTGACATTAGTTTCAAGAGAGTTAAAGGCAAGGTATAGAGGTACATTTTTTGGTTTTTTATGGAGTCTTATAAATCCTCTATTATTATTAATTGTATATTCAATAGTTTTTGGTATAATATTACCAAATGATAGTGGCAGAGTTGAGATGAAAGACATTACCGGCATGAATTATTCTATTTTCCTTTTTACAGGATTATTGCCATGGATATGGTTTAATTCATCAGTTCTTGAAGCATCAAATGTACTTTTTACACATGGAAATTTAATTAAAAAAATCAGTTTCCCTGTTGAAGTTCTTCCAATTATGACAGTTCTAACCAATATGGTACATTTTATCCTTGGCTTACCTATTCTTGTTGCTTTCATTCTAATATTCGGAGAAGGAGTTCATATAACATTATGGGTATTACTTTTACCAGTAGCATTATTAATACAATTTATATTTATTATGGGCTTTAGTTTTTTTGTAGCAGCCCTAACAGTTCATTTCAGAGATCTTAAAGATATTCTCGCTAATTTTTTAACCCTCTGGTTTTTTGGTACTCCAATTATATATGCATTTGCAGCAGAACATATTCAAAACCATAAAGCAGTTGTCTTTATGTTAGAATTAAATCCAATGACACATATAATTGAAGCATATCAATATATATTTTTCTTTGGATCACTTCCGCATTATAAACGACTTGGAATTACAGTTATTGTTGGGCTATTAAT
>JAOZTV010000142.1:0-6480 GCA_029939015.1 Candidatus Aminicenantota bacterium | reverse complement strand
AATGCTATATTTCGGATATATGTTTTTTGACAAATTAAGAGACACTTTCGTAGAAGAGGTATAAGATGAACCCTGTAATTGTAAAAAATGTTGAAAAATATTATAAAAAATATTCAAATAAACATAAATTTTTAACTCTAAAGAGTGCACTTGTAAATAGAACACTTTTTTCTGACCTAAAGGCACATGAAAAATTTCAGGCATTAAAAGGACTAAGTTTTGAAGTAAAAAAAGGCGAGACTATAAGTTTAATTGGAGAGAATGGCTCTGGTAAGAGTACTATGCTTAAACTTCTTGCAGGTATAAGTAAACCTACAAAGGGAGAAGTTATTACAGATGGTAGAATCTCTGCTCTTATTGAACTTGGGGCTGGATTTCATCCTGAAATTTCAGGACGTGAAAATATTTTCATTAATGGAATAATACTTGGCTTAACAAAGAAAAAAATTGAAGAGAAACTTGATGATATAATAAAATTTGCAGAACTTGAAGAGTTTATTGACAATCCTGTTAAAAGTTATTCATCAGGAATGTATATGAGATTAGGATTTTCTATTGCAATTAATGTTGACCCGGACATTTTACTCATTGACGAGGTACTTGCCGTTGGCGATGCTTCATTTGTACCAAAATGTCTAGATAAAATTAACGAATTTAAAAGAAATGGTAAAACAATAATTTTTGTTTCACATGACCTTTCAACCGTTGAAAGAATAAGCGATAAGGTTATATGGATAAAAGAGGGATTAATACATAAGCATGGTTATCCTAAAGAAGTAGTTGATTCATATTTAGAATTTATTGGCAAAAAAGATGCGGAAAAGGCTATTGAAAAACATTCTGAACAGGTAGAAAAAAGCAAAGAAGACACCAATAACTCTTCAGACGAAAATGTAGAAGCAAAAGAGGAAGAGTCAGGCATAAAAGTTGCAAAAAGATGGGGCAGTAAAGAGATTTCAATTGATAATGTCAAGATGCTGGATAAAAATGAAAAAGAGCAGTATATCTTTGAATCAAACGAACCATTTACAATTGAATTTAAAGTAAAATCAAAAAAACCGCAAAAAGACTTCATTTTTGGTATAGGTATTTTTAATCCTGACGGAGCTCTCTGTTATGGAACAAACACAGATATTGAGGATTTTGTTTCAAATACATTTACCGGTGAAGGTACTGTAAGGATAGATATTCCTGATGCTAATCTTGTCAATGGCAAATATTTCTTAAATGTTGCAGTACATAAATGGGACGGTTATCCTTTTGATTATCATCATTTTTTATATACATTTAATATAACATCGAAGTATAGAGATTTTGGTATTACAAGAATTAAAACTAAATGGGGTTTTTCAGATAGTATTAAGTTAAATAAGAAAAAACGAAGATGAAATCATTTTTTAATATAAATGCTTTAAATAAAGAACTTGAAAAGCAACCAGAAAAAAAAGTTGTATTTACTAATGGGGTTTTTGACATTATTCATCCGGGTCATATTGAACTTTTTGAATTTGCAAGGTCGAGTGGCGATATTGTCATAGTAGGAATAAATACTGACGAATCAATTAAAAGATTAAAGGGAGATACAAGACCGGTTTTCCCATTAGAAGAAAGAATGGAAATCTTAGGGGCAATTGAATTCCTTGACTATATTATCCCTTTTTCAGAAGACACACCATTGGAGTTGATTAATAGCTTAGCAAGAGTTGATATTCTAATTAAAGGCGGAGACTATCAACCAGGCCAGGTAGTAGGACGAAAAGAAGTTGAAAGTACCGGTGGAAAACTACTCCTATTCCAATTCCAATCAAATTATTCTACATCAAAAATTATAGAAAAAATTAAATAAAAAAAACCACCTTATTTCCTGTATAAATGTTATTTTACGTCCTATTTTATTAATTAAAATCTTTAAACATCCGATAAAATCTACCGGAATGAGATTAGCCTTATGGAGCCTCAAGTAGCCTAGAAAAGAAAAATTATTTACGCTCCGCAGGACAATTTTTGTCTGTCTGAACATTAATAATGTGTAACATTTTAATGTGAGTTGCTAAAATTGAGTAGATAATTTTTCTTTTTAAGTTGGCGGATGGGCGGAATAAGGCTAAGCTCATGGAGGTAAAATAACAATACATAGTTTTTGAAAGAGAACATAAAAACATTCAAACAAATTTAAAATTGAAGTTTATAAATTACATTTTTTTTAGTATTATTGGTGAAAATCCTTCTTTAATTTTTATTTTTCTAATGATATCTTTTTCTTCTAATATAATTTCCTGAGATTTATCTTTAATTATAATAATTCTTTCTTCTCTTTTACAGTTTTTTTTGTTTTCTATTTCAATAATCATTTTTAAAGGAAAGACAAAGTCCGTATTTCTTTGTTTAAACACAAGTGAAGCCTTATTCTTATTAATTTTAATATTATAATACAAGACTGGAATATCCCTTGAGTATATCCAATTTTTAAAAAATTTCTTAAGATAAACTTCATTTTTTTCTTTTTTTACCAATTCATCAATAAATTTTTTTGAAGATATACTTTTTTTAATATATTTAGTAAATATTTTGTTGATTTTCTTTAATAATTTTTTCGCACCTATCATTTCACGTAGCATAAAGAAAACCAATGCTGATTTATTATAAACTGTACTCTGGTAAGTATTCCTGTCTCCTGAAAGATTTCCTATTCTATTACCATATATAATAGGTCCTGCATAAGATTCCTTTCTGACTCTTTTTCTAATCTTATTCAAAATCCTGGAGAACTTTTTTTTTGACAAATTAGATTCTAAATAAAGTAAAGAAGAAAACTGAGCCCCTCCCTCTGTAATCCAAACATCTTTATATGTCTTCCAGGAAATAATCCCACCCCACCATTGATGTGCCAACTCATGAACCAAATTATCCCTGTTCATATTATTTGTAAAATGCACTGGATTACTCTTATAATACTCTATCATAGTCTTCTTTATAAGATTGTTTTTGTTCTTTACGACATTAAATACAATAAAACCCTTATAACTTATGCCACCATATTCCAACCATCGCCTGAAAAGTAAATTTAAACTTTCTATATCTCTTTTACCATAAAGATTATGTAAGAAATCAAAACTTTTTTTTATTTCACTTTTTTTTAAATATTTTTTAATATTCAGATTGTCCCTACCATAAATAGTAATTGGTATTTGTGACTCTACATTATCAATCTTATTGAAATTGCCAGCTACCATTGTCAAACCTTTAGTTCCATCACTTTTAAATATCAATTCTTTACGATTGTTTTTTATTTTTTCTGACCTAAGAAATCCAGAAGCAAGAATATTTGAGTTAATAGGAATTGAAATTTTCAATGTTGATTCAAAAAACTGATTACCTGGATTTGGATAGAATTTGTTTTCATTATCATAAAACATAAATTCATCAATTTTTCCATGACTATTATCAAATTTATATTTCGAAATTTCCATTTTTTTTCTATTATCTTTTAGAATTCCCGAATAATAAAATGAAAAATCTTTAAATTCCTTACCTGAGATTTGAAAGATATCTCCTCTTTTTAAATAATCAAGATCATTTTCATTTTCAACATAAAAATCATGTACCTTCATTTCTTTGAATATTTCAAATGATTTCGAACGCACAAGTTTAGGAAATATTAAAAGTGCAGTAGTCCATATTTTGAATTTCTCTGGATTTAGCCTTATATAAAGCTGTATTTTTTTTACTTTATTAGACGCATCTAAAAAAAACTTCATTCCTTTTATTTGATTATAGTTTAAAATATGTTTACTATTCTTAGTATCAAATAAAAATGTATCAGGAATATTATTTCTATTATAAACAAATTTATGATATGAGTTGTTTTTTTTAAAAAACATAATATTTAATGTATTTGAAAATGGTAAATACCAATACTCATTAAATTTATCAATTTTAATACCATATTCACTTTTGAAAAAATCCAATTGCTCACCTATAAAAGTACTGTTTATATATGTAAGTTTTAATATTTTATTCTTTTTAGTTAATAATTTTTCTATAATTTCATTTGTAAATACAAATATACCCTTTTTTTTTGAAACTATAAATGAAGAATTTTTATATAGGTATTGAAGTGTCTTTTGTTCCTCAATATTATTTGGAGAGATATTGATGTTGTAAGAACCATTAAAAAAGACCAAACCTTTTATTGGTTCAGCACTATAGATATCCCCTTCTATAAAATTTATTACAGCATCACCAATCCTTACTGTTTTATTTTTTATGTGATATTTATTAAAGTTTTTGATATATTTCAAATCTGTAAAATTTATTTTAATTTTTAAATTCTTATACTTACCTTTTTTTTTCTTAAATTCAATAAACCCTATCTCTCCATATTTTAGATACTTTACAAAATATTTTATCTTATTTTTTTTTAATTCAACAAAACTTATTTTCAAATAATCACTGAACTTTTTTTTTAGATTAAGATAACTTTCATCAGTAAAATTCTCTCTAATTTCATCCCATTTCTTTTCTTTTATTTGAACCAAAAAATCATTAGAAAACATTAAAGAAGCTTGAATAAAAACCAGCAAAATTATAAAAAACAATCTTTTATTATTTTTTCTCATAAATAATTGTAAAATATTTTAAAAAAAAAGTAAAGTAAAATTAATTGATTTTCTTCCAAACTAGACGTAAGTCCATACCTACTTTTGTTTTTGTATTTATGGGAGTGAGGCTTTAGCCTCGCCAATCACTAACAAAAAATATTAATAAAATAATTGTGAATAAAATTAAAGGCAGTAGCAAATTCAAGGTCTTCCTTTGATCCAGTTATGACACTTTTCCATCCTTGCTGTAAAAGTTTGTAATCAGTAGATTTAATATGTTGACTTATATTTCCAGGTAAGAAATCACTTCTAGCTTTAAATGTTTCCTGAATTGCTTCTTCTAAAATATTCTTCCTGCATTTTGGCAAAAAATAATAAAGATCAAAAACATCTTTTGATCTACTGTTATCAGGTCGGACTAATAATGCATGAAGTTTTTCTGCACATGAGGATTCAATTGTATAAACTTGCCATGTTAAAGAATCGTCTCCAATAATTGACTTTGTTCTGATCTTTACCGGTGATGGAACTACAATATCGCCAAGTCCGAGATCCAGATGAAGTAGTCGAGCCTTTTTAATATTTTTTAGTTGTCATGTTTATCCTTGTAGAGCTCCAATAATACTCTCCCAATGTTTTTTGATAATATTATCATAGCCAAGATCTCTTGCCATTTTCATAACTTTATTAAGATCAGTTTTTTTTTCTTTAATTGCTTTTGTGATTGCTCCCATTGCTGTTCGCATACCAATTTTATTTTCATAAACAAAAGCTTCTACTATTGTACGTTCTATATTTGTTATATTAAAATGTTTATGTTTATCTATCCCGATTTTCTTAATCGATTTAACTCGAATAAGCCTGTAAAATTTATCTCTTGTTTGTTTATTTTGTGGAACAATAACCCAGATAACCTGAGGTACCTGTTCCACAAGGTGATAATGAAAAAGAGCGGAAATTCCACCAATTACAGCATCAGGACTAAATTTAGAGCAAGCTCGAACATAATCCTGTTCTTCTGGAGATATATTTGATTCAGGATGGATGTAGACTCCATGACCTACTCGAATAACTATATCTTTTGCTGTTAGACGAGAGAGAGTAGCATTTGATATTCCAGCTTCAAATGCTTCAGAAACCCCGAAAAAACCCTGATCTTTCAGCTTATTCAGAGCCTGTTCTGTAGTATTAGTTATTTTATTCTCAATTTTCATCATGTAACCTTTGTCACATTACGTTATCACAATGTGACAAAGATTACAACTTTAAAATATTTTCGCCTACTATTTACAAGTTTAAAAAAGTGATGTTTTAAAATATTTAGAATATACAAAATATTTTGAACTATTAAATCTGCCATTGCCAGAAAACAGAAAATCTATAATTGAAAGTTTAAAAAAGGATGATTTAATACTAAAAAACGAAAACGGTAAATATTCAATAACAAACTTAGGCGCAATATTATTTGCCAAAAAGCTAGATGAATTTAACTCTTTAAAAAGAAAAGCTATAAGAGTTATACAATATAAAGATAACTCAAAAATTGAGACTATAAAAGAAATAATAAAAGAGTTATCTGGTAATAAAGGGTATACTGTAGGGTTTGAAGGACTAATCAATTATATAAATAATACTCTACCGTCTAATGAAATTATAAAAGATGCCTTAAATGAAAATAAAATATCTATCTATGACGAAAGTGTAGGGACAAGAGCAAGAACATACGTACCAAGGTGGTCAAAATGAATTTGAGTTTGTTTGATTGTTGTTTGATTCAAAGACATAAAAAAAACAGAACACTACCAAAAAACATAAGTTTTATGATGTTTTTCGTTATAACTTTGTTTGACTGTTGTTTGATTAAGCACTATTAATAATT
>JAOZTV010000469.1 GCA_029939015.1 Candidatus Aminicenantota bacterium | reverse complement strand
CTTTAAGAAATGCAGTCGTTGACGGCAATATAGAAGAAGGCTCGTTAATGGCAGGGCAAAGTGTCGGGCTAATTGATGAAATTAAATCTGTTGAAAATATAATAAAAGAGTTAGTAGAAGACAGCAATAAGGCATTCAATGAAGTATCTGATTTGTTAAAATAATTATTGCTTATCAAAAGCTAAAAAAAAATTTGCGGTAATAGCCATTTAAGGTTGTTTTTATCTGATTTATAGAGTTTTAATGCTTTATTTATTGTTTTATGTTTTCTGAATAGAAATATATTTAATTTTTCGTTTTGCTGTATTATACATGATGGTGTAAAAAGCTTTTGATTTATCATCTTGATGTTTATTTTCTTTGCTTTTAGATATAATGACATGAAATATCTATCATTGGAGAGTAAATCTTCTGTTTTCTTTATAAAGGCATCTTCATCATTTGTTAATTCTATTTCTTTGTTTTTATTTATTAGTTTTTTTGATAAGAACTTTTTTGTTTTATCAAATAACTTATTGAATAAACTGTTTCTGAAAGTTATTGGGTTTGTGTTTTTCTGCAAAAAAACAATCTTCATTTTAAGATTATTAATCAATAAGTCTATTTCAAATTGTTCAAGTATTAATATTGTTTTATTATCTGTATTAATATTTTTAATGTCATTAGAATTTAACATACAATATAGTTTTTTATTTCTACTAATATCTTCTAAAAAACTTATATTTACTGGGTTTTTTTTCTCAAATATTTTAAAACAATTTAATGTCTTTAATAGAGATGTACTTTTTGTAATATTATAATGAGTAAAAACAAGTTCTCTTATCCGTTGTTGTATTTCAGGAGGGTAGAGTTGGTATTTATTAATAAGGTGAGTATAGAGTTTTTTGGCAGAGCTTATAAGGTCATTATTGTCTGTAATTTGTTCACTACCTGCAAATTCAAAAATATAGCCATTTAGTCCTGGAAAGGTTCTAAGTGAAAAGGGAATACCGTAATTAAGTGTCCATATTTTACAGAGATTTCCTGATTTTGTAATGCTGATTTCATTATTATTGCTCTTTAAAGAGACTATCATATCTTTGATTATTGGTTTTTTTAAAAGAAGTCTTCCATTAATTTCTATCTTATTTCCAATATTTCTACAATAATCTGAAATTATTTTTTTTTCTATATTTAGATTATTACTCTTTCTTTTTATAATGATTTTTGTACCTTTTATAATTGAGGAAGTTTTTTTAAATACTACTCCTTTTTCTGTGATAATCATACTCTCTTTGCTTGTATTATAGGAGTTTTCAACCTTAATGTCTAAGGGACTAAATGAGAAGATTAATAGGAGGTCAATGCCGAATTCTTTAATAAATAACATTATTTCGTTTTCTTTTTCTAACTGAGATATATTTATATCTGCGATTCTTATCAGTCTTGACTTTTGTTTCGGTGATATTCCCTGTCCATTATCTTCAATTATAATAGTTTTTCTACTTAAACTTACTTTTATTGTTGATGCGTTTCTCCTTAACGAAGACCGTATTAATTTGATAATATTTAATACTTCAGCTCTATAATAATTTGAAGTTAATTTTCGTAAATGAGCATTGGCATCAACTGATAATATGTTTGTCTTATTCATGTTTTATGTTTTAACAATAGTCTTGATGACCTTTTTTGTATTAAAATGATATCGGACTTTTTAAGTTCAAATATTTCAAGTATTTTTGCAATTAGCTTGAAAATAGAATATTTTATATTGGAAGTTTTTATAAGAAAATTCTCAATTTCAAAATGTTCCGGATTAATAAGTACAAACTGTTCTGTAAAAGGGTGAATATATTTGTTCAATTTAATGTTTATAAATGCAGTTTCATTGAGTTTAGTTGAGACAAATATTTTCAATAAACCTTTAGAAGATTTATTTAGCAGAATTTCAGTTTGTTCTAAGAGAAGTTTTATATCTGTATTATTAAAATTTGCTTCAATTATTCTTTGAATATTTAAATCATTAATCCTGTCAAGATCGATAATATTCGGTATGATTTTTATAAAATTAGAATAATACTTTTCGTTGCTATCAAGAATATATAGTTTTTTTATAATATGTTGGTTTAAATTTAAATTATCGGTACATTTATATAATTGGTTGTTCTTAGCTTTATTCTTAATGTTTCTAAGAGAGAGATATTTATTTCCTAAAGCTGGTATAAATTTATAGTTCC
>JAOZTV010000141.1 GCA_029939015.1 Candidatus Aminicenantota bacterium | reverse complement strand
GGATCGACTGGGAACCGGTAGATGTTACTGATACTTATGATAACTCTACTGTTACCTTTTATAATGATTTAAATTTCGGAAGAGCACCAGAACAATTTATTGTCAATCCACCGGGAGCAGTAAGATATTATGAAGGTGTAGAAGTAACATTGAATAAAAGATATTCAAAGGGATTTGCCTTTAATCTTTCTTATGTATATGCCAATTCACATGGAACAATTGACACAGATAGAGGCGGTCAGGCTTTAGGTACATCAGGACTTTATGCTGATCCTAATGCTCATAATAATAACGATGGAAGATTTTATCTTGAGAGAAGGCATCAGTTAAAACTTACAGGATTGGTAAAAGGACCTCTGGGAATTAACCTAAGTGGTTATTTTAAATACTGGTCTGGAAGAAGAAGAACAAGAACTGTTGGCGATACCGATCTGGGTATCAACCTGAATCAAGGAGGCAGAGTTGTAACAAATGCCGAACAAAGAGGAAATACAGGATTACCAAATCAATATGAACTAGATCTTCGAGTAGAAAAGGCTTTTAAAATTAAGAATATTCAATTATCCATATTTGCAGATATTTTTAATGTTTTTAATTCCAATTTTGCTACTTCCTATAGAACAGATCGATCAAGCTCAACCTTAAATTGGTTGGAAGTAGATGAAATCTTAGATCCAAGAGTTATAAGAGTTGGTGCAAAAATTGAATTTTAATTAAGTAAAAATTAAGATTTCATAAATTAACACAATAAAAGGGGAGGTTCTATCTTAGAGCCTCCTTTTTTTTTGAATAAATAATTCTAATATGCTACAATGAAGTTTTTATGGGAGCAATTCAAATGCATCATGATATTAGATGGATACAAAGATTTGAAAACTTTAAGAGGGCAATAGAACAATTAAAAGAGGCAGTAGAATTAAATGACCAAAGAGATTTATCTCGACTAGAGACTCAAGGTTTAATTCAAGGATTTGAATATACACATGAACTTGCTTGGAATACATTAAAAGATTTTTTAGAAAGCAGAGGCAATAATAAAATATTTGGTTCAAAAGATGCAACAAAAGAGGCCTTTAAACTGGGAATTATTGAAGAGGGGCAGGTTTGGATGAATATGATTATAAGTCGTAATAAATCCTCTCATACATATAATGAAGAAATTGCGGATGTAATTGTTAATGATATTTTGACCTCATATTATCATCAATTTAAATTGTTAAAATTAAGTTTGGAAAAATTGAAAGAACAAGAATTAAATAAAAAATGAATTTTGGATTAAACAAAGTTACTATAGATAAGATTAATAATGTTTTACAAAAATATTCCCAGGTTGACAAAGTTATAATATATGGATCAAGAGCAAAAGGAAATTTCAAAACAGGTTCAGATATTGATTTGGTATCTTATGGAGAAGATTTAGATTTAACTACTCTGAATAAAATCGAGAATGACCTTGATGATCTTTTTTTACCTTATTCTATAGATATATCACTGTTTAAATATATAGATAATGAAAAACTACTCGAACATATAAAACGATTAGGTAAAATTTTCTATAAAAAACCAGTGTAATCTTTGAATCAGAAGAAGGCTAAGATCATGGAGGTTAAATAACATTACCCATAGTTTCTGGCGGAGAGCCCTTTTTTTTTATTCAGTTTTTAGCCTCATTAATCAAATTATCAAGTTGCTTAAGCTCACCCTGACTTAATTTAGATGAATAGTTTTCTTTGCAATTCATCAAATGTTTTAAAGCTTTTTTATTTTCCCCTATTTTCAAATAGGTTATACCAAGGTTAAAGTATAGGTTTGTAAATGCAGGATTTATTTTAAGTGATTTTTCCCAATAAAGAATTGCTTTTTTTTGATTTCCAGAATAACTGAAAGATACTGCTAATCCATTTAATGCTGTAATTAATTCAGGATTTATGTCAATAGCCTTTGAGTAAAATCCTACTGCTTTACTTAGAAATTCTTTGTCTTTTTTAAGCCTGAATACCATTAAATTTAGAGTGCCAAGATTACTTAAAGTTAGAGGATTCTTCTCTTTTAGAGAAAGTGCTTTAAGATATGCATCCTGTGCATCAGGAATATTTTTCTTTTTGAAATATGCCATACCAAGATGATTGTAAATGTCAGCAGTCTTATTTCCCTTACTTAAATTATCAAGACACTCTGTTATTACCTGATCATATTTTTTATTTTGTAATAGTAAAAAACTATAATCTGTTTGCAGTAATAGATTTGTTGGTTCAATTTTCCTAGCTTTTTCAAGATATGTAACAGCTTTATCAATATCACCTTTTTTTTTATAATTATTACTTAATAGAATTAATGCAGAAGAAAATTTTGGATTTTCTTTAATAATATTTTTACAGATTTTTATAGACTTTTCCAACTCTCCAGTTTGAAAATATATTAAAGCCAAATTTTTTCTGAATCGCTGAATTTTAGGGAATATTTTAATTGCTTCAATCAAAGTATTTTCAATACTTTTAATGTCCTTTTTTTTTCTTTGATATTTAATCAATGCTTCATAGTAGAGAGTACTGTGTAAGGCATTTTCATCAATGGATAATTCATCTAAAAGTATTTTGGATTCTGCTAAATTATTTTGTGCTGTTGCAGTTTGTGCTGCATATATTTTATTTAATAGGATAATACCTGTTTTTGGATCAATTTTCTTTTTAGATTTTTGTGAATTACTAGAAATATAACCAAGACTTTCAAGTTTTTTTAGGTCATTTTCTGATAATTTTTTTCTTGCAGATTGACCCTCACTTGAATTTGATAACATATAATGCTTTAGTTTTTTATCTAATTGTTTTGCCTTTTTTCTTTCTTTATTATAAAGATTTACGAGTTCATTTGGATCCTTTTTTAAGTTATAAAGCTCTGGTTTTGGAAGCGATATGTATTTATAATCCCCATCAATTATACCTGTTAATGGTGCCCAGTTCATTTCTTCCTGAGCATAAACACTTTCAAAATATGTTTTCCTGCTTTTTCTTGAGATATTACTGAAAAGTTGTTCAGCAAAACTGGAACCTGAATTTTTTACAGATGTTTCTAAATCAAATAGTTCAATCATAGTTGGCATAATATCTTTTAATTTCACTCTGTTTGAAACAACCCGGTCTTTTTTAAAAGCTGATGGGTTATAAAATATTAATGGTACTTTTAATGTTGAATTATAACAAAACACGCCATGGGTTAATTCATTATGTTCACCTAGAGACTCACCATGATCACTGGTAATAATTATAATAGTGTTTTTTAAAATATTCTTTTTCTTTAAATCTTCAACAATTTTACCAATATAAAAATCAACGTATGATATTTCACCATCATAAGGATTGGCTTTAAATTTCTGAAGATATTTTTCAGGTGGGTTATAATTAGCATGTGGATCATAAAAATGAAGCCATGAAAAAAACTTTTTATTATAGTTGACCTCAAACCATTTTGAAAATTTATTATAAACCTTATCTGCTGTTATCTGTACATCCCGTATTCCAGCTATTTTCCCAATATCGAGAGAATCATCATAAATATCAAACCCCTGATTCAGACCAAATTTTGAATGGAGTACAAATGAAGAAATAATAGCATAAGTTAAAAAGCCTTCGGCTTTCATTAATTCAGCAAGAGTTGTTTCTTCTTCATTGAGAAAATAATTTATATTACTTCGTATTTGATGCTCAAACGGTTCTTTTCCTGTAAAAATTGTAGAATGTGATGGTAGGGTTAAGGGTACAGAGGCATAGCAATTTTCAAATTTTATTCCATTATTTGCAAGTCTGTCAATATTTGGTGTTTGTGCTTTGTCATATCCATAACAACCAAGATGGTCTGCTCTCAAAGTGTCTATTGTTATAAATAATAAATTATATGGAATATCCTTATCCAAATTTATTTTTGTTTTATTTTTACAGTTACTAATAAAAAATAATAAAATTATTAGCAGACTTATAATTGTATATTTCAACTTTTGTTGCATATTATTATTCGCCTAAGCTTTTTATTACATCTCTTATAATTTGTGCATCTGATGATTTTGCATCAAGTTTCAGAAATATTTTAAACATTTCTATAGCTTTTTTTGTATTTCCTTTATTGAGATAAGCATACCCAATTTGCTTATATGATTTTAGCCAGTCAGGTTTTATTTTTATTGCAATATTATAATACTTTATTGCATCATCAGTTTTATTTGCTAAAAAAAGTATTTCGGCAATATTATATGCAAGTGCATGGTCACTCTGGTCAATTTCAATTGATTTTTTAAAATATTTTTCTGCTTTTTTCAGATTATCCTGTCTCATATATATATCGCCTATAGATGCAAAAATTTGAGAAGCCGTCTTACTACCTTTTAGTTCAGAATTTTCTGTTTTGATTTTATCAAGAACCTTATTAAACTCATTAATTGCCTCATTATATTTTTTTAATTCAAGATAGCAATTACCTATATTTAAACCAACCTTATACATGTCAGGTTTGCTTTTTTGAAATGATTGAAACAACTTTAAAGCTTCTTCAAATTTTCTATTATCATATAAGTTTACTGCCTTTGAAAATCCATCTTTTACTTTTGCGTTCGGATCGTCTTTTGCTTTAAGCTCTGATAATTTTTTTAACTTAATATATTGTGTCGGATTTCTTTGAGCTCCGCTCACCCTTGTCTGATTACCACCAATAACAAAGCCTTCTTTTTCAGCTGATATTCTAATGTCTCCTACTCCAAGTCCAAGAAAAGAAAATTTCCCTTTTTTATCTGTAATAGTTTCAATTTTTTTACTGTATTTGAGATATTCCAAAGTTACTTTAGCTCCTTTAACAGGTTTTTTATCTGTGTCAAGGACAAACCCCTTCAGTCTTCCATTTCCATTTCCTTCCTGTGCTATTATATTTCCTGTAAAAATTATAAGAAACATCATTATGCAAACCGTAATTTTTGTTTTTATCATCTTATTTTCTCCTTTAATAATTTATTTAAAATTTCTCTTGTCTCTTTTGAATTTGGATTTATTTGTAAAGCAGTCTTAAATTCATTGATTGCAAAGTTAGTATTTTTCTGCAATTTATAGAAGATACCTAATTGGTTGTGTAATTTCCATGATTCAGGTTTGTGTTTTATTCCTTTCCTGCATATCAAAATGCCTTTCTCTATACGATCTTTTTTTTCCAGTAATATGGCATAGTTTAAGTATGCAGGTATAAAATAAGGACGCATTTTATTACATTCAATATATTTTTCTTCTGCTTTTTTGTATTGTTCTGCTCTATAATAAACCACTCCAAGAATATTGCGTATATCAACCCTTAAATGGTCTATCTCCAATGCCTTATTACACATTTTAATAGCTTCTTTATATTGGTCTTGTTTAAGCAACATATAACCCAGTCCTGCATAACCATGACAGGCATGAGGTAATGAATTAATTATTTTATGATAATGCTCTCCGGCCCTTTTATAATCTTTTAAACCGGCAGAAAGAAATTCAGCATATTTATAATGAAGCCACCAGTCATCAGGCATATTATTTATAGATTTCTTATAAATATTGGAAGATATTTCTATCGCTTCTGAAGAGATACCTGCTCTTAAGGTATTTAATTCATTTTTTAGTTTTTTTCCTCTTATTTCTTGCCCCAATTGATTATTATAAGGAGGTTTTTTCAAATAATTATAAAGGACATTGTTTTTTATATCAAAATGATCCCATTTAGTATATGCCAATGCATTTTTACATTCTTCTTTAGTTAATAAATCATTTTTATTTTCTTTTTCTTTAATCCATTTTGGTAGATTATTCTTGACATTTTCAAACATCATCCTTGCAAGTTGATAATTACCATTAAAATTAAAGTGTACATGCTCAAAAAAATATTCCTCACTCGGTATTTGAAACTGACTGATTTTAGCAAATTCTTTTACACTGTCAGTAAATATAAGGTTTTGCCCTGCTCTTTCCTTTGCAATATCCTTAATTATTTTATTAATACTACTATCAGCCCTAAAACGAAGTGTATCTAATTCTCTTGCCTTAATATAAGACTGTCTTGCTAATTTATATTTTTTTACTTTCCAATAACAATTCCCAAGCCTGAAATGAAGTTCAGCATAAGTATTGTCAATATTATTTGCAATCTTGAGAAGTTTTATTGCAGAGTCATATTGTGCCTCTTCAATTAAATATATCGCTTTCTGATAGTATTTTTTCCAAATAGATAAATCTTCAGCATTAATATCTCTCCTAAGCTGTGAAGCAAAAGGCGGGCTGTCTTTTAAATTACTGCTTACAGTGCTTAACACCACTTTTATGTTTTTTTCATAAGCAATGTCAACTATGTCCTCAAGGTTCTTCTGAAAATGTTTATAAACTAATTGTAAATTAAGATCATCTGCTCTAACCTGCTTATCTAAAAACATTTCAAGGCCCCTCCAGGGTTTTATAGAGTTCTTCTTTTTATTTAAGGACTTTAATAAACCTGTAAATAATTGACCAATCTTAGTTGTCTTCAATGCACTACCTGCTCTTAATAAGGACAAATTGGGAGAAAAAGATGAAAATATTGTACCTGCTCCATAAGGTCCAACTACCTCATTATTACCCATATAGACAATAAACATATCACTCTCAAACTGCGACATGTCTTTTACAATTTCCAAAACCACATGAGAGTTAATAGCAGTCATAGCAGTATTAATTATTTCAAAATTTACACCGGGATAGGCTTTGTCTAACATAATCTTTAGTATGCGTCCAAAATTATACTCAGGAGCAGGCACTCCCTGAGCTGCCGAACCACCAAATATAAAAATACGATAAGTATCTGGTGCCTTCTCTGGATAAAATATATAAGGATCAGGCTCCCGTGCAATTTCCTTAGGAAAAAACCTCCACGAAAATTTATTATTATTACAATACGCAGTTTTAGACTTCCATTTATGTTTTACAGTAGCAGTTGTCTGATAACCATAACCAGTTATCCTTAATCCAAATTCAATTAATAATATAAATAGAATAGGAATAACAAAAACACTAATTAAAACAAAAAACCACTTTTTTGAGTTTTGAGTTTTGAGTTTTGAATTTTGAGTTTTTTTCATTATTTAATTTTTTAGCTCCTTTTAGTATTCAATTGCATAAATATAGACCAATTTAAGCGTGAGGTGACTACCTCTGTAGCGTGCCCCGCAGGGAGCCTGGAATGCCCAGGCGACTGAGGACATGGAGTAAAAAATTGAGCACAATTTTTTGCGTTAGCGAAAGAGATATCACCGGAAGCGACCTTATACATAGCAATACTAAAATAAAGTATATATAAAAGGTGCAATTGCAGTTCCCTCTGTTATTACTATCAAAACTCCAATAATAAGCAATATACTAATTATCGGTATTATCCAATATTTCTTCCTGCTTATTAAAAACTCAAATAATTCTTTTAAAATTGAAAATCTCATCCACTACCCCCATTTATCATTTTTTATACTTTAATCATTAACTACGTATATCTCCACTTTGTTCCGGCTCATAATTTATAACTAACTTCGTAGGTCTCCACTTCATTCCGGCTCATAATTAAATCAGTATTGTTTCTCAATACTGATCGACTCTTCCCAGTCTTCATAATATGATTTTTTGTTTTTATCAATCCTAACCTTCAATAATTCCTGCTTTGTTATTTTTTTATATAGTGCAATAGGAGTTAATATCAAATAATAAACCAGACTTGTTATTAATCCAAAAATCACATTACCTATCTTACCGGTTAATTTAAGTATCAACTCAAACACAGGTATTAAATATCTGGAACTTAAAATAATAATCATATAAATAAACACAAAAACCACCATTTTGCCAATTGTAATTTCCTCTACTATCAATTTATTTCTAATAATAAGAATATAAAAAAGTAACCAGTAAAAAATAGTAAAAAATATAATTGTATCTCTT
>JAOZTV010000468.1 GCA_029939015.1 Candidatus Aminicenantota bacterium | reverse complement strand
GATAGCCTTCCAGATTTGCACGAATGGTAATAGCTCTGATTGCAGGGTTTAATCCTGGAACATCTCCACCACCGGTTAAAATACCAATTGTTTTTTTGAGTTTCATTTTATTTACATCCTATGCAAGAAAAAACACCACAGCCAATAAGGCATTTCTTGCAAAGTGTACATTTTTCTTTATCAACTGCAGGTGCACTATAATAGTTTTTTTGACTTATTGCTCCAACCGGACATACATTTATTACCGGACATGGATGGTTCTTCGGACAATTTTCTTCTTTTATTATTATCATTTTTTATCTCCTTACTTAATGGGCGAACACATAGGTGCGCCCCTACATTAATCTATTCCTATTACTTTTCTTAAGTCTTTTATCTTTTTTGATGCTATATTTCTTGCTTTTTCTGCACCTTTATCGAGGATAATGTCAATTTTTTGTTTATCTTCCATTAATTCATTGTAAATTTCTCGTTTTGGAGCAATTATTTCTTCCATTGCCTCATATAATTCCTGTTTTGCGTCTCCCCATCCCATTCCGCCAGAAACATATCGTTGTTTTAATGCTTCCTGTTTTTCTTCTGATGTAAATAAACTATATAGAGAAAATACAGTACATTTTTCAGGGTCTTTTGCTTCTTCAATAGCTTGAGAATTTGTTTTAATCTTCATTATTGTTTTTTTCAGTTTTTTTGAATTTAAGAACATTGGAATAGTGTTATTATAGCTCTTGCTCATTTTTCTTCCATCCATTCCAATTATTGTCTGAACATCTTCACCAATTGAAGGCTCGGGTATTTTTATAAAATCACCCTTATAATTATGATTAAATACCTGTGCAATATCAACTGCCATCTCAATATGCTGTTTCTGGTCTTTTCCGACAGGTACAATATCTGTATCAAAGAGAAGAATATCTGCTGCCATTAAAACAGGATAGGTATATAAACCCATATTCAATGCAAAATCAGGGTCTTTGCCTTTTTTTTCGTTTTCTGCAACATTAGCCTTATATGAATGGGCACGGTTCATCAAGCCTTTTGCAGTAAATGCCATTAACATTGTCGATAATTCAAAGGTTTCAGGTACAGACGATTGTCTGTAAATTATTGCCTTATCTGGATCCAATCCGCAGGCAAGCCAGGTTGCAGCAACCTCATAGACATTATTCTTTAATTCCTGTGGGTCTCTAATAGAGTTTAGAGCATGATAGTCAGCGATGAAATACCTTGCATCATATTGAGTTGCCAATTCCAAAGCTGGTTTAATTGCTCCAAGGTAATTTCCTATATGAGGCGTACCTGTAGGTTTTATTCCAGTTAATGATATTTTTTTATTCATTTTTATCTCCAAAATACAATGTTATTATACATAAAATGTATTCTTTCTGCAATTAATACTTGATTTAATAATTGTTTATTGATATCCTTTAAACTATTTTGGTACGTCTCACAAAATAGTATTTTTGAGCTCAAAATGAATGATTATTTGAGTTTAAGGGGTATGAATGAAAAATTATAAGTTATTATATGTACTACTCTTCACTCTTTTATCAATTTCAATTTTTGGTTCTTCACTATTTGCAGAACATTCTTTAAAGATAATTAATAATAATACGAGACTCTATAAAGAGGCATCTGTAAATAGTTCTGTAATTCTTGTATTACAAAAAGGAGTTGTTTTAACAGGAACCAAAGTTGATGAAAATTGGTATAAGGTTGTTTATAATAGGATAGAGGAAAGAGATGGACCTGAGGTAAAGGACAATAGGGTAATTGCCTATATTCAAAAGGATTTTGTGTTATCTTTGTCATCATCTTTGAAAAAGACAGAAAAACAGAAACATTTAAAAGAAATTAAGAAGAAAAAGAAGGATAAAATATTCCTGATGGGCATGGGTATGATCCGTGCAAATTGGACTAAGGTTGAGGGGGATGAATTTAGGTTTCGTTCAAGTGATCTTGGCTTACCATCAGATCTGTCCACAAGGGAAAGAGCATCATTTATGGTTGACGGAACCTTTGGAAATGGAAAATACGATATAAAGGGTAATCTTAATTATGACCCGGAAACAAGAATAACCGAGCCTCCACTTGATTTTTTATTAACTATTGGTAACAACAGAACGAGGATAACTATTGGAGATAATAGGTCTGGCGTTTTCCTTGATTCTTTATTTACTAGATATATGCATCCTTTTCGTGGAATATCATTGCAGTTAAAAT
>JAOZTV010000467.1 GCA_029939015.1 Candidatus Aminicenantota bacterium | reverse complement strand
ACTGATACTTATGATAACTCTACTGTTACTTTTTATAATGATTTAAATACAGGAAGAGCACCACAACAGTTTATTGTTAATCCTCCAGGAGCTGTAAGATATTATGATGGTTTAGAAGTTACATTAAATAAAAGGTATTCAAAAGGTTTTGCCTTTAATCTTTCTTACGTATATGCTAATTCACATGGTACAATTGATACTAATAGAGGTGGTCAGGCCTTAGGAACATCGGGACTTTATGGTGATCCAAATGCTCATAATAATAATGATGGAAGATTTTTTCTTGAGAGAAGACATCAATTAAAATTAACAGGACTTGTAAAAGGACCATTAGGTATTAATATAAGTGGCTATTTTAAATACTGGTCTGGAAATAGAAGAACAAGAACTGTTGGAGATACTGATCTTGGTATCAATCTTAACCAAAGAGGAAGAGTTGTAACAAATGCAGAACAAAGAGGAGATACAGGATTACCAAATCAATATGAACTTGATCTTCGTGTAGAAAAAGCTTTTAAAATCAAGAATATTCAAATATCTATATTTGCAGATATTTTTAATGTTTTTAATTCTAATTTTGCTACTTCTTATGTAACAAATCGCTCCAGCTCAACAACTTTGAACTGGCAGGAAGTAGATGCTATTTTAGATCCAAGAGTTATAAGAGTTGGTGCAAAAATTGAATTTTAATTTTTAATTAAAGTACAACATTTAAACGGGAAGCACTTTGGTTTCAAAGTGCTTCCTTTTTATTATTCCAAATAAAGTTCTATTATTTATAAATCTATAATTTATGACTTTAGTTTATTGAATATTACTTCATCTATTGATAATATATTTAATACTATATTAGGAGGTATTATCTATGTATATTCAAAATTTATTGAGAATGTTTTTATTAAAATTCTTTAGAACTAAAATTATATACATTATTATTGTTTTACTTATTCCTATTTTTACACAATTTACATATCCTCAAAATGACAGAAGTAAAATTGAGATTGGAGAATATAGAATTTTAAAATCAAAAATTCTAAATGAAAAGAGACGAATTTGGATAAATCTTCCAACAAGTTATAGTAGAACCAATAGAAAATATCCAGTTATTTATAAGTGTGATGCTATCAGTGTTAGACTTTTTAGTAAAAGGGTAAACGATCTTAACTCTTCATTACTTAAAAAAAAAATCCCACAACATATTCTGATATCAATTGAAAACACAGATAGAAACCGTGACATGTATCCTGCACAGGGCAAAAATAAAAGAATAGAACCCGGTGCTGATAAGTTTTTAAAATTTATTGAGAAAGAATTAATACCTTTTATTGAATCTGAATACAGGGCAGATAGGTTTAGAATATTAATGGGTGAATCAAACTCAGCGATGTTTACAATATTTGCTTTATTAAAAAAACCTGATCTCTTCTCAGCTTATATTGCAAGCAGTCCTGAACTGGATTCATGTTTTGACTATTTTGCAAAAACCTCAGAAACTGCATTAAGATCGAACAAGATCAAAGGAAAGTATTTATACATGATACATGGGGACAAGGATGTTAAGAGAGTTATCAAAAGTGTACCAAAATATGAAAAAATATTGAAGAAAAATGCTCCAAAAGAACTAAAATGGAAATATGAAGTTTTGAAAAATGAAGGCCATGTTCCTGCTTCAAGTATGACTAAAGGACTTGAATTTATATATGAAGGCTATGCAGCACCAAAGCCAATAATAAAACAGGGTATTGATAAGATAAAAGAATATCACTATGAATTTAATAAGAAAATGAATCATAAATTCAAATTTCCAAATTATTCTTTTTTAAAATATGCCCAGAATTTATTAAGGAATAAACAGAAAGATGCAGCTTTGAAAATACTTAGTGAACTATTAGATAGAAATAACGAAGATGCTGCAAGTTTTCAAATAGTATTAATGGCAGCCAGATTACAAAGAATGTCAAATAATATTGAAGAAGCAATAAAACTTTATGAATATGCAACGATACTTTCACCCCCTATGGGAATGTTTTTTAAAACTAAAATAAAAAAATTAAAGAAAATAAAATGAATAACAAGTTGTAAGTCCAAAATTCCTAAAAAATAAATTATGACATTAAGGAGAAATAAAATGATAAAGAAAACAATTTTATTAATTATTATAGTATTTATTTGCCAGATAACAATAAATGCTGAAAAAAAACTCCAATTAGATCTAATTTATCCG
>JAOZTV010000466.1 GCA_029939015.1 Candidatus Aminicenantota bacterium | reverse complement strand
AACATAAGATAAAGGTAATAGTTGAACCTGGTGGTTCTATAAAAGATAAGTCTGTAATTAAGAAATCAGAAGAAGAAAATATCTCATTAATATTCACAAAAATGAGACATTTTAAGCATTAAGTAAAATGAAAAGTATGGTCATTAACGAATATCTTAATTAATTCTCACATTTTTTTATCAAAACAAGCAAACTGAATAAATTGGAAATCTTTGAATATTTCCATTTATTCCATAATCCAATTGTGAAAAATGAACTCCATATTTTGATGATTTTTTTTCTTTTAAAAAGATCTCCATACTTTTCATCTTTATTGACTTTCCTGATTTTACTTCAATTGGCAGTGGAAAGCCTTCGTGAGAGATAACATAGTCAATTTCTGCTGAACTCCCTCTTTTTTCTCTTGCCCAATAAAAAAGCTCAGCCTTTTTCTCAGGTTCACTGTATGCAAGGAGTTCCTGACCAACAAAAGCCTCTACAATTGCACCTTTATTCATCCCATCGTCATAATCAATTAACCAGTTAGATACATCTAAATCAAGCATTGCCTGAGTAAGTCCAATATCTAAAAGAATTATTTTAAAAAATTCAGGCTTAATATTTGCTTTTAATGGAAGAATACCTGATGAAGAATGAATTATTTTATAAATAATTCCTGCTTTCTCCAGTAAATTTAAAGCCGGCTTAATATCTCTTGATCTTAGACCTGAATCAATTGAAGAATAAACAAACTTCTTACCGATTAATGCCGATGATGCCGCAAAAACCATCTCTACTAACTGAATTTGATTTTTTTTTGCATACTTCTCAAAATCCTGCCTATATGTTTCTATAAGCTGCTCTTGAATTTTTCTACATTTTTTTAAACTATTAAATTTAATCCATACAAAAACAACTTCAGGCATCCCGCCAACCGCCATATATTCACTCCATAATCGCAACATTTTTTTATGTATTGGAACAGCCAAATTATTCAATGATTCTTTATTTATTGAATCAAGAAGAAACTGTTTGTCTTTTGCGACAACAAACTCCTTAAATGAAAGTGGATAAAGATATAAAATTTGCACGCGTCCGACTGGAATCCCAATTGACGACAACATAAAATCAAGCAAAGAACCTGCTGCAATGAGATGAAGATCAGGCATTTTTTCATAAAAATACCTGAGAGATTTTAAAGCATTTTCCGATTCCTGTATTTCATCAAAAAAGAGTAATGTCTTCCCCGGAACTATTTCTTTACCAACAGTATTGGATATATCATTAACAATGCGTATGGGATCAAGATCTGTGTCAAATACTTTTGAAATTATTCTATCACTGTCAAAATTTATTTCAACAAAATTATTAAATTCTTTCCCAAATTCACGAACAAGATAGCTTTTGCCAACCTGTCTTGCTCCTTTCAGGATCAACACCTTTCTTAACTGGTCATCTTTCCATTCTCTTAGATTACTATATAATTCTCTTTTCAAAAAAATCTCCTAGCAGACCGTTCTCCTTAGACAGTTTAATGAATAATTATAATATGTTTTTGGTTAAATATCAAGGTATAAACAGAGTTTTTTTGGCTAAATGTCAAGGTGTAAATCAAAAAGCTTTGGCTATTTACAGATAAATACATAATTAAAAATCACATAATGGAACTTGATTGAAACACGACATATTCTCATAATAAGTTACAAAGATAGTTGATAATAATATAGATTTTGACCCTGATAAATATAAAGTCATTTATAAAAATTTTTGGTTTGAGAATATATACTCCTTTTAAAACCATGTGAAAATAAGGTTGATTGATGTTTTATCTTTTCCAAATGAAAGCGAAAATTTTTCAAAAAAATAAATTTAAAATTTGACTTTTAAATTTTATTATGATATTTATTTGTTTCAATTTAAAATAATTGATTAATTCTAAATTTTACAGGGGATAAATGTTTTCAGTAGTAGCTTTAAAAGAACTCTTAATTAAACGCTTTATTGTTTAGCCCCCCCCCCCCCCTAGTCTTCATTTAATCACTTTATAAGTAGCTTAAGAGACGTTTTTAGGTATATTTTACCTTTGCGTTCTCTTTGTGTTTGTTCTCCTTGCAAGATTTTAAATTTTAAAAATCTAAATGTATTTTTCTATAAAAAAATCAATATAAAAAATCATAATAAAAATAATTGGAGAATGATAAATGAGTGATGAAACCAAAAGATGTAAATTCTGTGGGGAAGAGATT
>JAOZTV010000465.1 GCA_029939015.1 Candidatus Aminicenantota bacterium | reverse complement strand
AAAGAAAAGGTCGATCCTGCAATCTCAGCAGAAGTAATTTTTAGAGTAAATAATAAAGATAAATATAATATGTCTTTTGATCTCAGATTTAGAAAAGGACATTTAAGTCCTGGAAGATTTCCTGATGCCAGTACTGCAGGAAACTTACCAAGTGGTGAAACTTATATAGTTCCTTATGAAGGCGAATTAAAAGAGAAGAGTAAAACAGAGGGAATACTGCCAGTTCAAATAAAAGGTAAATTAGTTTATTTCACAATTAAAGAGAATGTTGCAATCTCAGTAAAAGGTGACGAAGAGACATCTCGGATTGAAGCCGATCACTTGAAAAGAGAGCCTGCTTATGGAAATATGGCTGAACTTGGTTTTGGAGTTTTAGGCGATTTTGGACTTACCCCTATAAATGAAATTTTATTAGATGAAAAACTTGGTTTTCATGTAGCCTTTGGTAGAAGTGATCATTTTGGAGGCGATGTTGGACCAGAAGACTTTTCAAAACCATCAGAGGTAATCCATCTTGATCAAATTTATATTAAAAAAACTCAACCTGATGTTGTTGTTGAATCTCTGATATTAACTTATGAGGATAATAAATCAGAAGAGATTATTATTGAAGGTAAATATATGGTATTTAATTAATTTACTAAAAGGCAAAGAGGCAAGGAGTCAAATAGGCAATGAGTAGGACAGGACAAGAACTTTTAGTAGATATCTTATTAATTAAAAGATATCTTATTATTGCTCTCTCTTTGCCTCCTTGCCTCTCTGCCTATTTGCCTTATATTAAAAAGGAGAAAACAAATGGCAAATTGCAGTAATTGTGCAGCTCCATTACCTAAACATACATCTTTCTGCACTTATTGTAAAACAAAAAATGATGTTGACTTAAAAGGTTTAGGCGATCATGTAGTTCATAAACCTGATTCAAAAAGATTTTGTCCAAGATGTGAAATACCGTTACAAACCTTGAAAGTTAATAGTAAAGAAAAACTTTATATTGAACAATGTAAAGATTGTTTTGGCTTTTTCTTTGACCTTGGGGAGCTTGAGTACTTAGTGTCAGAATCAGTTACAAATGTTTTTGAAATTGACCATAAACGATTGGGAAATATAGTTGGAAATTGCAATTCTGATTACGGGGTTAAATATATCAAATGTCCTGTTTGTGATAAATTTATGAATAGAATTAACTTTGGTGCAAGGAGCGGAGTAATTATAGACAAATGCAAAGACCACGGTATATGGCTTGATGGTGGTGAATTAAAACAAATAATGGAATGGACTAAAGCAGGCGGCAAACTTTTTGATAATGAAAAAAAAAATGAAGCAAAAAAAATAGCAGATCTTAAAGAAAAACAAATGCGAAGAGATATAGCAATTGAACAGGCAAAAACTGACCAGATCGGAGGTTATAACTTTAACTCGGGACATGGAAATTATACCAGTGGGTCTCAAATTTTCGGTACAGATGATATTGTCAGTTTACTAATTAAATTTGTAAGAAAATTTTTTTAGTTTAACCCAAATTTCTTATAAAAATTGTAGCGAAATGTCCAAGATTGCCGTTATAAAAAGTAAAACGATTGAATCGAATGAAGAATAGTTTCACTATTTTGAGCCGTAGCAAAGCGGAGACCAACGAAGTTAAATGAAGGTGATTGAGTTTTACGCAATTATAATGGTTATATTTGACATTGCAGTAGATTTTGATAAAAATTTGGGTTTATCTTGACAATGATAATCAAATAGGTTAATATTACTACTTGCAAATTGCAGAAAAGGATGGTGATATAAATTGGCTTATGTAGAATTAAATCAGAACGAATCTTTTGAAAGTGCTTTAAGACGTTTTAAAAGAAAAGTTCAACAGGAAGCAATTATTAAAGATATAAAAAAGCATACTGTTTATTTAAAGCCCGGCGAAAAGAAAAGACTTAAAATCGCTATGGCTCAAAAGAGAATGCGTAAAAGAATCAGAAGAGAATTTTCTGATCTTTAAACCTAAGGTTTAAAATAAATTTTTATCGGGGCATGGCTCAGTCTGGTAGAGTATCGGTTTTGGGAACCGAGGGTCGGAGGTTCGAATCCTCTTGCCCCGATTTTAATTAATTTATTAAGATTTTCAAATTTACTAACGTATGCACCCATGGCTCAATGGATAGAGCAGCTGACTTCTAATCAGCAGGTTGGGCGTTCGAGTCGCTCTGGGTGCGTTTTTTATCCACTTTA
>JAOZTV010000006.1:4131-26335 GCA_029939015.1 Candidatus Aminicenantota bacterium | reverse complement strand
ATCAACTTAACTATGCACAAAATATATGCGACTATTTTATCTTACTTAACAATGGAAATATTATTGCAAAAGGTAATTTAGAAAAACTTAAAAATCAATTTTCCTGCAAAGCCAATTCCCTAGAAGAAATTTTCTTAAAAGCTCTAGTACCACCGTTAATAAATCCATACCCAATTAAGCGTGAGGTGACTCTCTCTTTAGCGTGCCCCGCAGGGAATGAGGAACGCCCGAATGACTGAGGACCGGAGTAAAAAATTGAGCACAATTTTTTACGTTAGCAAAAGAGATATCACCGGAAGCGACCTTATACTTGATGGTACTATTTAAATGAAATATCCATTAATAATTAAAGAAATCAAAGATCTTTTTAAGAGTAAAACTGCTCTTATTTATTTTATATTATTATTTGCTATTATCTCTTATAGTTTTTACTCAGCTATTGATCTTTATTCAAAGGCAAGTGTTTCTGCAATCAACAACCCACTATATGCTACAGGATTTGAACCCATACCCGGAGTTTTTGGACCAACTTTTGGTGGTTTTTTTCTAATACTGTCTCTTATTGCTCCATTTCTATTTATTCAATCAATTTCAACTGAAAAAAACAATAATACTCTTGTATTGCTTGCTCAATTTCCTTTCTCTTTAAGTTTTGTTTTTATTTCAAAACTTCTATCAGCAATAATACTTGTAATTATTTCAATTATCACTTTTATACCCCTCTTAATCTTTTGGAAATTTCTCGGAGGTCATATTCCTTTTATAGAATTATCCCTCTTAATATTGGGATATTTTTTATATAGTTTATTTGTTATATCTGTTTCATTTTTTTCTTCTGCCATGTTTAAGTCAAGCTCTCAGGCATCAATATTCACAATAGCAATAATTATGTTGTCGTGGTTTATAGACTTTGGTAAAGAAATGAGCATTGTTCCATTTTTTAATAATCTTGCAGAGTGGACAGTTACAGCTCAATTAAAACAATTTGAAGATGGAATATTGTCAATTCAATCAATTATTTATTTCATACTTTTATCCTGCTTTTTTTCATTATTAGCCTATTTGTTTTTCAATTTCAGCATAAAAAACAAAATTAAACCTTTGTTAATAATTGTATTTTCGTTGATTTTCATTCTATTTTTCGTTTTGAATTTTCAATTTAAGAAAGATATAAGCGAAAGCAGGAAAAATTCTTTCTCAAAAGCAAAAACGGATTTTTTAAATTTATTACCGGATATTGATATAAAGGTTTTTTTAGAACCAACGGATAGCAGGTTTAAAGACTATGAAAATGACTTTTTAAAAAAACTTAAGATGATTAAAAATAACCAGACAATCAGTTTTGCAACAGGAAAGTTACTCAAAGAAAATTATGGTCGTTTTGAATATGGCATAAAAACAAAAAAAACGGAAACATATTCAAATAGTGAACATGAAATATTTATGATACTTGAAGAAATGAGTGGAAAAAAAATAGAAGCATCAATTGACAAGTCACAATTTAGCGGTTATCCACTTGTTGTTAACAAAAAATGGAGTATATATTTATTTATACTTTATCTAATTATATTTCCATTAATAATTGTATTTATACAAAAAAAAAGGAGAAAAAAAACATGAAAACTACAATATTTATAATTTTATTAAGCTTACTAACCATTACCATAATGGCTGACAACGAAAACATATTCTATTCCTTTGATAAAGATATAATAGGAGCAGATGCAAAAGACTTTTCTTCATTTGTCGGAAAATGGCATATTGATAAAGATGGGGAAAATCTAGTCTATGCTGTAGATGGTAGAAAATGGGAAAAAGGACTTGTCTCGACAGGAATTGTAAGCAAGGCAAAGGGTTTATATGGAGAAAGATATGCAGAGTTTCTTGATAATCTTGAAGCATATAAATATTTTCCACTTTCAATTTGTAAAAATATCAAAGAATTTTCAGGTGGTATAATTACAGTTAGATTTAAGGGCATAAGCGGTAGAATTGATCAGGCAGCAGGTATTGCTTTTAATATCAAACAAAATGGAGATTATCTTGTAGTTCGTGCAAACCCTCTTGAAAACAATCTAGTACTTTTCAAAATGGAAAGAGGTAAACGTAGTGCAGTAAGGTGGGTAAGAAATGCAAAGACTCTAACAAATAAATGGTATGACTTAAAAGTCATCATTAAAGGAAAAAACATTAAAGGTTATTTAAACGACAAGCTGTACATAAACTATAATTGGAAGGAAAAAATATCTGACAAAATAGGGCTATGGTCAAAAGCAGACAGTTACATGTTCTTTGATGATTTTAAGGTAAAACCTCTATAGGTTTTAATTAAGAAGTGGAGAGTCTATTTGCAAATTTAATAAATTCTTTAAAGCTTCCTCTATTGTCATAATTTGTTTTTAATATTTGAACATAAAAAAAAATAAATGTAAAGATTGATTAAGCTATAGCAAAAAATATGTTAAAATACAAATTAATAATAGGGAGGCAATTATGCAGTTTATTGATTTAAAAACACAGCAGGCAAGGGTTAGGGAAGATATTGAAACACGTATAAACAAGGTACTTGATCATGGACAATATATTTTAGGACCAGAGGGTAGAGATCTCGAAGAAACACTGGCAAAATATGTAGGGACAAAGCATGGAATTGGAGTTGGCAGTGGAACTGATGCTCTGATGATGTCATTAATGGCTTATAATGTTGGGCCAGGTGATGCAATAATTACTACACCTTTTACCTTTGTTGCAACAGCAGAAGTTATCAAACTTGTTGGCGCTACTACAGTTTTTGTTGATATTGAACCTGATACATTTAATATAGATACAAAAAAACTTAGAAATACAATTAAAACTATAAAAGAAGAAAATGTGTTGAATTTAAAAGGTATAATCCCTGTTGACCTCTTTGGACAGGCTGCTGACTATGATGAGATTAATAAGATAGCAAAAGAAAACAATCTCTTTGTTTTACAAGATGCCTGTCAGAGTTTTGGTGGTGAATATAAGGGTAATAAAATCTGTTCAAATGCCGATATTGCAGCTACAAGTTTTTTTCCTGCAAAACCACTTGGTTGCTATGGTGATGGAGGAATGATATTTACAGATTCAGACGAATTGCATGAGAAACTCCTATCAATCCGAGTACATGGACAGGGAATTAATAAGTATGAAAATGTTAGAGTTGGAATTAACGGTAGAATGGACACTATCCAAGCTACTATTCTCTTGTCAAAATTCTCAATTTTTGAAGATGAAATAAAAAAAAGGCAAGAAGTTGCAAAACGATATTCAGAAAAACTCAAGGATTTTGTATCTATACCATACATAAAAGACCATAATTTATCTGCATGGGCACAGTACTCAGTCCTTCATAAAGAAAGCGAAAAAATAATAAAACACTTACAATCAAAAAAACTACCTGTTGCAGTATATTATCCTATACCCCTGCATTTACAAAAAATGTTTGCTGATCTTGGACATAAAAAAGGAGACTTTCCTGTTTCAGAAAAAATTTCAGGAGAAATTTTCAGTTTGCCAATGCATCCATATTTAACAAATGCAGATCAGGATATAATTATTGAGGCAATAATAGAAGCATTAAAATAAGATTTATTGCAAGAGATCACAAGCTTATTTGTTTATATATATGAGAAGCGATTGTTTTAAGTATGATTAGCGATGATGATGTTATTTTGTCTGTTTTGGATGGTAAAGTCCAGAATTTTGAAGTTATAATTAATAGGTATAATCTGAGAATAATTAATTTTGTTAACAAAATGATATCTGATTATGACGAGGCACAGAACATTACTCAGGATATTTTTCTAAAACTATACGAAAACCTCAGAAAATATAAAATGGAAGGTTCATTTAAAACTTTCATTTTTACAATAGCAAGAAATACTACCTTAAATTATATAAAAAGAAGTAAAAGAATGTCTTTTTTTTCTCAAATGCCGTCACGACATTGCGTTGACAATTATATTGTCTCAAAAGATGAACCGGAAAAGGATCTTGAAAAAAAGGAAAAAGACAAAGAATTAATGTCTGCATTATCTGAATTGAAAGAAAACCAGAGATTAGCATTGATTTTAAAAGTATATTTAGAAATGTCATATAATGAAATAGCAGACATAACTAGTTGGTCAATACCAAAGATAGAAACATTGATTTCAAGAGCAAAGGGAAATTTAAAAAAAATACTGCAAGAAAACAAGAATTCGATTGTTTTAAATGTGAGGAGAAAATGAACTGTATAGATGTAAAAAAAAAACTTAGTAGATATCAGGATATGGAATTAGAAAATAAGGAGCATAATCTAATTACCCTACATTTAAAAACCTGCACAAGTTGCAAACAAGAATTTGTTGAGCTTAAAAATGTGATTTCAAATATGAAAAACATTGAACAGGTCCCAACACCACCATATTTTGAACAAAAAATAATGGCTCAAATATATGAAAAAGAAACAAAAAAGCAATCTTTTCTACCTTCAAAATTAGCTTCACTTGTATATTCAGTAATATTTATATTTTTTCTCTCCTTTGGTCTTTTATTTATTGATATTAATCAAACCGAAAGAAAACCTTTAATAAATGACAATACACTATATATTACCTCAATACTTGCAAATGAGCAGGAATTAGGTTTATTGGATATACAAAACAATATAATTGATTTAATCGAAAATGAGGTAAACGATGAAAATTAATATATTAGCAATTTTTTTAGCAGCATCAATTGCAGTAAACATAGTCTTTATTATTAAGTTGACAAGAGTAGAAGAAGAGACACAACCTATTAAACAAAATCTCATAGTAAAAAAACCTGTAATAAAAGACATACCAAATTTATCAAAGATTCAGAAGACACAATTGAGAAAAATCATAAAAGAATTCAAAATAACACTGTCTGATTATAAAAACCAAATTCTTGAAAAAAGGATAGATATCATTGATGAGTTAAGTAATCCTGATTTTAGCCTGGAAGAACTGAAAAAGGCAACTACAGAATTAAATAAAAGTGAAAATGAATTAAATTTTTATTTTGTAGAATCACTTGGTAAAATAAGTAGAGTTATGAATCCTGAACAGAGAATGAAATTATTAATAAAGTTCAGTCGTTACTGGTTTTTTTTAAAGAACAATAAGCGTGGCAGGAGACAAAGATGAAAAACAAAATTTATATATTTATTATAGCCTTTATTCTGATTTTTTCAACTACATTAGGCAGTGCATCACTAAAAAACAAATCATATTCTAATATAAAAATGTTTAAATTGATTAAATGTTTAGGACTTTATTCACCAAGAGTTATTCTTAAAAACGAAAAATTATTAAAACTCAACTCAAAACAAATTGAACAGATAGAAAGGGAAATTCTATCGCATGAAAAATTTATTATAAAAAATAGAGCTGATATAAAAATACTTGAATTGGAACTTGTTTTTTTACTATCACAAGAACCAGTAAATAGAAAAATAATTACAGAGAAACTAAGAAATAATGGTACACTGAAAACAGAGTCATTCTTGAAACGCTTAAAGCATCTATTTAGTATTAAAGATATATTATCAGAAAAGCAGAGAGGAGTATTAATTCAAAGTTTAAAAACCGAACGTTGAACGATTGAAAAATAAGTTTTATTAGTTCTTCAAAAACACGTTCAACCTTCAACTTTTTAACATTCAACTTAATTCTTTCAATTTATGTTTAAATGCCTTGATTTATGTAAGGAAATACGATATTGTTATCATGTGAAAAACCATTTTAATTTGCCCAATACATTAAGCATTATTCGTATAATTATGGCTCCAATTATTTTTTTTCTGATTATTTTTCATTCTCCACAAACGCATTACTTTTTAATTGTTTTATATATATTAACGGTAATACTTGATTTTTTTGATGGATATTTTGCAAGGCTATATTCTCTTGAAACAGAATTAGGAAAAATACTTGACCCTGTTGCAGACAAATTATTAGTGCTCTTAATAATGATAGCCTTGATTATTGTGTCAGATTTTCCTGTTTGGCTTGCAATACTTATCGTTTCAAGAGACATTTTAATAATCATTGCAAGTAGCATTATATATAAATCAAATAATGAAATAAAACCTTCAATAATTGTTGGAAAGGTAACTTTTTTTATGATTAGCTTCCTGTTTCTCCTATATATTATTGATATAGATATGAAAAGCATAGGCATCCTAAAGGATTTTTTTTGTGTGTCTAGCTTTGCATTTTTGATATGGTCGTTTTTAGATTATTATAAAGTTTATAAGAGGATAAGAAATGAAAAAAAATAATATTGTATTAATTGAAGATGATAGTGATGTAAGGGAATTTCTTTGTACTTTTCTTGGAGAACAAGGATATGAGGTCATTGAGGCAGAAAATGGAGTGAAGGCTAAAGAAATAATCAACGAAAAACAGCCTGATTTGGTTATATCTGATTTACTCCTTCCAGGCGAGCATGGTTTGGCGGTTATAAAATTTATCAAGGATAAATATTTTCTCCCTGTTATTGCCATTTCAGGAATATATTCCGAAAATGAGTTAGAGAAGGACATTGAAGAGATGTATATTGACGGATTTATAAAAAAACCTGTTGATACTGCTTTACTTATCAAAACTATTGAGAAAATTTTAAATAATTAATGGTAGTCCCCTATTACTCATTTGATAATTTTTTAAGAAAAAAATTTGATGGCGTAAAGACCTGGAAAATCCCTATAAATGCAGGCTTTGCCTGCCCAAATAAGGACGGTAAGACATCAAAAAAAGGTTGTATTTATTGCGACGCTTATAGTTCCGGTTTAATTACTACATTTCACCTCTCAATTCAAGAACAGATAGAATTATTTATCAATAGAAGACCGGAAAGTCAATTTATTGCATATTATCAGGCAAACTCAAACACCTATGCTCCTGTAAAAAAGCTAAGAGAAATATATAATATTATATTCAACTATGAAAGCATAAAAGGTTTATTTATTGGTACAAGACCTGATGCTATTAAAGATAATGTTTATCCGCTTTTAGATGAAATAAACCAGAAAACTTATTTTACTGTTGAACTTGGGCTACAATCCATTCATCAAAAAAGTTTGACTTTTTTAAACAGAAACCATTCTTATGACGATTTCCTCATCACTTTTAATAAATTAAAACAACTCAATATTGATACGGTCATTCACTTAATAATTGGTATTCCGGGAGAAACAAAAGTGGATATGTTAAAAACTATTAAGCAAATTAATAAAATTAAACCAGCAGGAGTTAAAATACACATGTTGCATCTGCTTAAAGATACACTACTGTTAGAACTATACAATAAAGAAAAATTTAAGTTATTTGAGATGGAAGAATATACAGATTTAATAGTTCTACTTTTAGAACATCTTGACCCTGAAATTGTCATCCATCGTCTTACAGGCGAAAGAGATAGAACAATATTTGTTGCACCTGAGTGGGCTATCAAAAAAGCAGAAACAATTCAAATGATTCAAAAAAAAATGAAAGAAGCAAATACATACCAGGGAAGTCGTCTTAATAATTAAATATCGTTTCTCTTCATAAAGATATCTTTAATTGTGTTTTTTGAAATATTATGCTCTTTTTTAAAATGATTGTAAATATCTTGAATAGATTCAATTTTTATTGTCGATTTAATAGGATTTTTTTGTCCTTCAATTATAATTACAAATTCTCCTAGTAGTTTTGTTTTTGACAAGATATGTGCTAAGTCTTTTAGATTACCCCTAAGTATGTTTTCATTTTTTTTTGTTAACTCTTTTATTATTGCAAATTGCCTCTCTCCAAAAACTGAATATGCCAAATAAAGAAATTTTTCTACTCTTCTTGGGGATTCATAAAAAACTAATGCCTCTGGAACGTTTGCATATTCTGTGAGAAATTTTGTCAAATCACCTGTTTTTCTTGGAGGAAAACCTAAAAATGTAAAAGAATTAAAATCAATACCAGATAATGTCAATGCTGGTACAAAAGCCGTTGGTCCCGGGAGTGATTCTATTTCAATATCATTATCAATTGCAGCTCTAATAAGATAATAACCTGGGTCAGAAATCACAGGAGTACCTGAATCAGTAATCAATGCCGCTGATTCCCTTTTCAATCTCTTTATTATTCCTGCCGTTTTAGCTTTTTCCTTTGGTTTATAATAACTCATAAGAGGTTTTCTTATTTCTAAATGATTTAAAAGCTTTAAAGAATATTTTGTGTCCTCTACAATTATAAAGTCAACTTTCTTTAGTATTTCTATAGCCCTTAATGTTATATCTTTTAAGTTTCCAATAGGAACTGGGGTAATATATAATTTAATATCTGACATTCTCTTTTCTATAAGGTCGCTACTGGAGGCATTATTCGTTTAAATTCTGAATTTCTTATTAGCGCCCTAACTCTATTTATTTTATCTTTTGAAAAACCTAATTCAATAAGCTCGCTATCATCTTTATTCAAATCGACCATATTATATAAAATTTTGTCAAGATCTTTATAAATTAAACCAATTTCATCTTCATCAGTCTGCTTTTCCCAAAGGTCGGCAGATGGTTTTTTGTTTATTATTTGAGCAGGGATATTAAGTATTTTTGAAAACTCAAAAACCTGTGTTTTGTATAATTCTCCAATTGGAAGAAAGGCTGCTGCTGCATCACCATATTGTGTTGCATAACCAATTAATATTTCACTCTTATTTGAAGTTCCTACAACAAGAGCCTTTTTACGTTCAGAAAAATCATATAAAACAGACATTCTTTCTCTTGCACATTTATTACCTATTTGCAGAGGATTATCCGTAGGATATTTTTTAAAATATGCATCTACTGAAGGAGAAATATCTATTATCTCATATTTAACCCCTAATTTTTTACAAATTAATTTTCCATCTTTTAAACTATCTTCAGATGAAAGTTTATAAGGCATAAGCAGAGCAAAAACATTCTCTTCACCTAATGCCTCAACGCTTAATGCTAAAACCAAAGCAGAATCAATACCACCGGAGACACCAACTATCCCATTTTTAAATCCATTTTTATATATATAACCCCTAATAAAACTTATTATTTTTGATTTTACAATACTATAATCAAGCTTATTCATAAACTGCCTCCAAGATTTCTAATGTGCTTTTATATCATAAAGAAGATTCATAATCAAATTAATTCCCTTAAAGCGTTTTGAGGAAAATAAGGATTAAATCTAATTAAAGATAACTCAGAACCTTCATGGGCGGCATTGAAAGATTCAGTATAAGCAAACTTATCTCTCCATGCTCCTGTAATTCTTGCTGACTCATGAATATGACCGTGTAGAGTAATTAATGGTTGTTTTTCTTCAATAAATCTCTGTATTGCAATACTTCCCACATGAACATCAAGAGGTGCATAATCAATCATTTTTCCATCAAGTGCCGCTCTGTCTAACTTACATTTATATGGAGGAGAATGAAATAAAAAAATTGATCTGCTTAAATCCAGATCACCTGTCATTTTATTAAGATCGTCTGCGATTGTTGCGTATTCCAACTCATATTCTGATACAGGAGCAGACAAATCTCCATCCATTGGTGCTATACAACCGGGATCAACATACCTCGAAACATCGTATCTTTCCCAATCCTTTAAACGAAATGGGGAAGGTGGAACATAATTATAGCCAAATACATCAAAATCTTTCCACATTAAATGACGATTATGACAATAAGTCCAGATATTTTCTTTTTCAAAATCCAATATAACCTCTTCATCCATTTTTCCGTCATCATTCCCAAGTATTAAAAAGATTTCAGGGTAGGATTTCCCAAGTTTATTTTTGATTTTTTTCAACTCTATTGCAAGAAAACTATTTATAAAATCATGAAAATAATCACTTTTTGAGGTTAATGCCATAAGAGGTGATGGAAGCAAGTCACCTCCTAAAAATAATGCATCCGGTTGTTCTTCTATGATTAATAAGAAAAGCTTTTTATACCTTTCAATTTCTCCATGGAGATCAGATACAAAAAAACAATTTAACTGATTTTTTTCATTCCCCATCAGTTTCAATTTTATTTTTCATAGGCAAGAGTTGAGCTGCATCAGTGATAGCACCTATCTTTACAGCAAAACTTGTTTTATCTTTTATATCTTTATCTGTCACAAAATGAACATCAAGTAAACCATCAGTTTTATAACCTGTTCGTTGGTAATTAATATCAGAAAGAGCTAGACTCCATCCTTCGAACCATAAGAGAAGATCCTTTTTCTGAATATCTGTACCATTAAAATGTATCAATATGTCAATATCGCTACAGGGACCTGATGTAGCATTTTTTGCACTTCCAAAAAGATAAAAATTCTTTACGCCAAAACGTTCTGCATCTATTTGCATTGCAATAGTCTCAGCCATTCTACTACGCCATAACCAAAATTCCTCATTCTCTTTTGAGAAAGGTTCGTTTTGTTCAGTCGATTCTATTGTTCTTGTCTCTGGCTCTGAAAAAACGGCAAGAGCCTCATCCAGATTTGAGTTCATAAGAACCCGTAAAACAGCTCCGTCCATATTTTGAGGAACATCAATAACTCTGATTATTTCTGACAGATGTTTATATTCAGGAACCAGATCTTCTAATATATTTTTACTTTTTTTAAAAAATATTTCATTAAAAATTGTCGTCTCATCATCAGGATATAAGGGAAGGTAACGAATAGACGCTTCAACAAGATCCTGAAAAAAATGTGTACCAAAGGATAGCTCAGGTAAATAATTACCTTTTTTCTTTGCCATTTCAATTAAAACAGCTGTATTATTGATGTCAGAATAAGTAACATCAACACCAAGCTTTATATCACCCCTGCTTCCCCATCTGCCTGGTCCCATTAATATAAATTGATGCTTGGGCAAAATCTTATTAAGTTTACCAACTGCTCTACCAATAGCCTTTAAATCTGTCAAATTTGAAAGATTGCCATAAGCTTCAGGATCCACATAAACAACATGTGTAATATCCGGAACAAAACCATTTGAAATATATTGGTTTGCAGAAAAAGCTATCTTGTCTTCAGGAATATTTTTAGGTATTGCTGCAGGTTGAACATTCTTTGAATAACCCTGAGGACGACATTGCAGTAGATATAAATTGTGCCCATCATGTGCAAATTCAATGTCAACTGGTGTCTCCATTTTTTCTTCTAATAACTTCAACATACGATAGATTTGTTTTACAAAATCCGTCTTATGCAATAACCCGTCAAAGGTTACATATAATTGATCATCTTCAAAATCTATATTAAAAATTGATGACACTCGCTGCATTAACGACTCTCTGGCAATGGACACTGTATGCTGAATTCCGGGTATTTCATTACCAAATTCCTTTATTAAAATATTTACATCAACTGTCTCAAATGAATTATTCTCCAGATTGATAACATCAATGTTTTTGGGCGAATATCGTATAATTTCATCTGTAGTAACATTTGCCCTTAAATCTGGTTTGCCAGGTGCTAGCAGGACTGGATAATCTTCTGCCACTCTGTCAACAGCACGTGTTCCAAGCCCCGGAACAATACGTATTAGACCATCTTCTCTATTAATTCTTGGTGACCAGCGAAATTCATTATTACTCAATGCCACTCCGGCAGAGGTTGGGAAAAAGTATTTGCCAATTTTATTGCCAACAACTTCCTGTATCATTATACCCATTTCTTCGTAAAAATCTAATAATTCACGTTCTGACCTGTATTCAATTGGATCAGGGCCAAAGGTAGATGCATAAACTTCGGCAATTGCATCTGTGAGAGCATCTATCCTCTCCTCCCTTGTCCCCTGGTTTGCCAGAAATAAACTCTTATATTTACCAGAAAATGCTGCACCCATACTATCTTCCAATAAACTTGAACTTCTTACAATAATTGGATTATCACCAAAATCGTCAATAGCTGTTGATAAACCACGAATAATCTCAGGGGGAAAATGTGAGTTTTTAAAAATTTGTATTATATTTTTATATTCAACATGAATCTCGTCCATTTCTTTATATTTTTGTTCAAATACTGATTCAAGATTATTATAATGTAGAAAACTAATTAAACCATCAGAAGTAATATACCAGGTTTTAGGAGTCTTAATTGTTTCAAATAATTTCTTATCCTCTTTTGACTCAGCAATAATCCGACTGGCAAGAAAAAGTCCGGCACTTTTGCCACCCAACTTGCCATGACTTCCAGAAGGAAAAATAATTTTTTTTACAAGATTCTTATAATCTCCAATTCTTATGAATTTTTTTGCAATATTAATGAAGCCAAGTTGGCTTGAAAAAAAATGACGAACTAAAGATACACGCAAACTTTTTTCAAGTGAAAGAGATAGTTTTATGCCCTCATTTTCCAGATAGTGAAATCGGGTAATTGCATTAATCAATTCAGACACAGACGAATTCTGAGCTTCAAGAGCCTTTATCAAAAACCGGGATTTATTTTCATCTATCCAACGCCTGATATTTGATAAGAGTTGTTTCTCTCCAAGATTTTTTTCTGCAATTTGAAATACTTCATTATTAATTGAATTAATATTCTCCATTGACTCCTTTCTACTGGGCTGATTAGTATCACTTAAGGTCAGGATTTCCTTACTTGAAGGATCGCCTGTATGTTGAAGTAATTGTTTAGCCTCGCTTACCCCGTTCCAACATAGATAATGTAGCATTTTTTGTGAAAGATAGTTGAAAAGTTTTGGATTTGAACTTTGCAATAGGTCAACTATTACACGCCATTCACTAACTGCCTTAATAGATAATTTTTCCTCTGCCTCCTGCCATTGTTTATACACTATTTTCAATTTTTTATGTAATAACATATATCCAATTCTATCGGCAATTGTTTCAATTAGTTGTTTTTCTTCTTTTAAAAACACTCCGTCTTCACTGAGTGGAACTTCGTCTTTATAAGATACGATAATACTGCCCATGACTATATTTTGCTCTTTTATCTCAGCTTTTTGTTGCCAGGACGTTTCTACAAAACCAAGAGAAGTGTATTGTTTTTCACCATATTCTATTTTCACCTGTGTTGATTCAGGGAATTGCCATCCAGGTGGTATTATATTAATAATATTTTTAAATAATTCTTCTCTTGAAGTATCAGCTTTATTCAAAATTTCTTCCAACTGATATAGACAATCCAATTCCTTTTTTCGTTCACGAAGATCGCGCATCAATACATCAAGGTTATTGTCTTTATAATTACCTGTCATTTTAATATAACCCCTTTTCTATTTCTACCATCAACTTTTAATATCAAGGGTGATTTCAAGCAAATATGTTTTGTATATTTATATTGAGTCTTTATTTCTTGTGCCTGTAGCCATTGCCAATCAATAGGACTATGATTTTTTTCATCTATCGTAAAATATAATATTCCAAGATTTGACATATTATGAAAGAAGTGTGACCCCTGACTAAAATCAATATATGTACCAGGTAATTTGCATTCTATAATGCCTCTAACTCCAGATATATGCCCCCAATCAACAGGAATACCAAGCCATGGATCAGAAGAGCCCCATCTACCAAAACCTATCAATAAAAATGGTTTTTTCTCAGAGGTTAATTTTCTATTTATAAGGTCAATTTCATAAGCTGTATCCCTTGAGTGTTTAAAGTGAAATGTATCAGGATCAACAAAAACAATATCTGATATATCATCAATTTGTCCATTACCAACAACATTATCAGAGATAACAAGAACATTATCCCCATTCAATTCATCATCAGATATCTCAATAGTATCACCTGAACGAGCCATAGGTCTTACTTGCAATAAACCAAACTGCGGTGCTATATCCTTATTCTTATTAATTGTCAAAGCAAATTCTATTTCTACCCTTTCATCAAATACATCTTCACATAATTTTAGCACTGATTTGATTAACCCATTTACAGGAAGAGTATCAATTTGCAATACTGGAGCAAAATTAATTATCCTTGGTCCTGGATTACCAATCCCCATATTGACCCTGTCATTCTCATAATCATAAGTTGATGCAGTGTGGATAAGAGTATTATCATACTCAGCATCCTTTAAGCTGGACTTCATTAGATATTCAGTCTCCTTTGCAGGATTAAATTCAGGTGGTTTACCCATATTAACCGACCAGAAATCCAATTGTGTCTGTTTCATCAATTGATCCACTGAGCTGTATGGTGGGGAGATATGAGGATATTCTGGTGAATATGACCAAACAGAACCGCCCTCTACAATTGATTTCCCCAGACCTAGTGCTAAATTTATTATACCATCTTCAGGACTTGCAGGCTCTATTGGATAATAATTATACGACCTTGCAACACCTGATATATTTGGATAGAATCTATCACTATGCCTGAGTCCCACAACTTCCTGAATGATTACAGCCATTTTTTCTTTTTTAAGATCCTGTGAAACACTTTTCATATATGATTTTGCACCCTTAAAAAAGGTAGATGAATAAACAAATTTAATTGCCTCTACCAAATTACGAAACCTTGTCTCAGTATCAGGCTGGTTATTTGGAATCATTTTAGTCTCATATACACCTGCAAATGGAGAATTTAGACTATCTTCCAATAAACTGGACGAACGTATCGCAAGAGGAGTCTTGACAGAAGAAATTAGAAGTCTCAAATCTCCGATTAAATCTATTGGCAAGTCTGCTTTTAAGAAATGATGTGTCATTCTTTCATCCCTTATATTTGATAATGCAACCTCATATAAATCGTTCTGCTCCATAAAAAGATCAAAATATTTAGTTGTAATAACAGTCATTTGAGGGATATTAACTGTGAATGGAGCGTATTCTCCATTTGCATATTTAGACACAATATTCTCTTTAATAAAGGCCATACCTGTTGCCTTGCCACCGAGTTTCCCATCACCAATATATGTAAAATCATTCTCTTTTACATAAGATTTACGATCAAAGGGTTTTATAAATTTATTAGCTCTTATATCAGAATTTTGTCCAGTCATCATACCCAACCACGCATTTCACAAGCTCTTGCAACCCTGTCAATTGCAATAACATAGGCAGCATCTCTCATATATATATTCTTTTTAATAGCTAATTCACTTACAGCAATAAATGCAGCGGTCATCTTTGCGTCTAATTTACTCAAAACCTCACTTTTTTCCCAATAATAATTCATATTAGACTGAACCTGTTCAAAATAACTACAGGTTACGCCACCAGCATTTGCCAGAAAGTCCGGGATCATAAAAATACCTCTTTTTTTTATCTCAATATCTGCGTCAGGTGTCGTTGGACCATTTGCACCTTCTGCAATAATTTTAACCTTTGAACTTATTTTTGATACAGTTTCTGCATTTATTTCATTTTCCAAGGCTGCAGGTATTAAAATATCCACATCCTGTTCAATCCAAGCCTCACCTGGAAGTACCTCATATCCAGCCTGTTTTGCTTTCTCCCTGTCAATACCACCCAATGAATTTGTAATAGCTCGAAGTTCTTTTAAATCGATTCCTGTTTTTTTTCTAAATGCAAAGGGTTTCTTTTCGCCCTGATCCCAACTTGATACCGTTGTAACCTTCCCTCCCAATTGTATAAATAATTGAGCTGCATATTGGGATACATTACCAAAACCCTGAATTGATGCAGTCGTGTCTTCAGGACGTATTTCCATATCCTTCAAGGCTTCACGAACAGTAAAAATTACACCATAACCTGTAGCCTCACTACGCCCTAGAGAACCACCCATACCAACAGGTTTTCCTGTTATAAATCCCGGATATTTATCTCCACTGATAGTTTCATATTCATCAAGCATCCATAACATATGTTGTGCATTTGTCATAACATCTGGAGCAGGAACATCAGATAGAGGACCAACATTTTTTGATATCTGTCTTACCCATCCACGACAAAGTCGTTCCTGTTCTCTTGAGCTTAGATTATGCGGATCACAGATAATCCCTCCCTTACCACCTCCAAGAGGAATGTCAACTACAGCACATTTCCACGTCATCCACATAGATAAGGCACGTACAGTATCAATAGTCTCCTGAGGATGAAAACGAATTCCACCTTTTCCAGGACCTCTAGCATCGTTATGGAGTACCCTAAACCCTTTAAATATCTTTATCTTTCCATCATCCATCAAAACAGGAATACTAAAATGATATTCTCTTAATGGATCACGAAGTAGGTCCCTTGTTGTTGAATCCAAGCCTAATAATTCAGCCACCCTATCAAATTGATATTGAGCTGTTTCAAAAGCATTATAATTATTTTCTCCCATGTTTTAATCTCCTTTTTTTCCTATAAAAATACTATCAAAAAAAGAAAAATAATTCAATAAAAAAACTGATGTTTTTTCAACAAAATTAAAAAAATAATTAATTATCTTCCAAGAATTTTTGACGGTAGCATAAATATTGATTTAATCAACTCAAATACTCCGATAGTAACAATCCCTAACAACCTGAATGGGAGTAATATTAACCAGATAAAAGGGTATAGAATTAATGCTATTATCGCAAGTGGCCAACATAAAAACAAAAGAATAATCCACAATAAGAAACTTGTCATTTATCACCTCTAATATTAAAACGCTTAAATTAGATAAATTGTTCCAAAAAAGAAATTATATCTTATTTATTATTGACAATTATGCTAATACAAAATAAAATTAGTATTTATTAATATAGGAGGCAAAATATGGCACACACAATTACTGACGAATGTATCAGCTGTGGAGCATGTGAAGCAACTTGTCCTACTGAAGCTATCTCAGAAGGTGACGATAAGTATGTAATCGATGCAGCAAAATGCACAGATTGTGGCGAATGTGTATCTGTATGTCCTACAGATGCGATTATTCCACCTGCGTAAATAATTCAATAAAGTATTATTTACAACAAATATAAAGACGGTCAAAGCTTGACCGTCTTTTTTTTTATATGAAATAATAATGTTTTTGAAAAACAAAAAGCCCTGTTCTCAATATTTAAAGTTTTTTTGTGAAATGTAGTTATAGATTGCAATTATAAAAATAAACCAATGAAAATTATTTAAGAATTCAATAAACTTCAAAGACTATTGCTACTCTTCTGTTTCTTGCTCTTTTTGCAGGAGTTGAATTATCTGTTATACTTCTATTATCAGCATAACCTTCAGCAACAAATTTTCTTTTTGGTAGTCGTCCTACCTTTATCATATATCTAACCACACTTCCTGCTCTAGCAGCTGATAATTCCCAATTTGATGCGAATTTTAAACTTTTAAATGGCACATTATCCGAATGTCCCTCAACTGATATTTTAGGACTACCTGAAGTCCTTATTATAGGAATTAATTTTTGAAAAAGAGTTTTTGCCCGTGGCAATAGGGTAATTCCACCCGGTTTAAACATAATGCCACCCTGAATTTCAAGCCTTACGCCCTTTTGATCTTCAATTATACTGATGCTTTCTGTAAGACTCTCTTCTCTTATTCTATCATTAATTAATTCAATCAGTTTTTTTTTCTTTTTATCTATTTCTGATACCTTTGGATAATTAGGAATTTCTTTTCTTATTTCAGGTTCTTCTTCAATTGTTCCGAGTAATAATCGTTCTTTTTGAGAGCCAAAAGCCTTTTCAACTGAGCCTAAGACTTCCTTATACTTTGTCATATCCATATTTGCAAATGATAATAGCAAAACAAAAAATGTAAGCAAAAGACTCATCAAGTCACCAAAGGTAACCATCCATAAAGGAGCTCCTTTAGCACATTTGGGGCATTCTTGTTCGTCAGCCATTATTCTATTTTTTCTGTTCTACCGATGCTCTTAATTTTGGTTGCAGGAATGATGCAAGTTTTTCCTGTACTACAGCTGGATGATCGCCGTTTGCAATTGACAGGATACCACTAATTATAAGATTTTTTAATTCGGCTTCTCTATCATGAAAATAGGAAAGCTTGTCAGATAAAGGTAAGAATATAACATTTGCAAGAATTGAACCATATAGAGTTGTAAGCAATGCAATAGACATAGCAGGACCAATTGATTTAGGATCATCCATATTACCAAGCATAAGAACCAGACCAACAAGAGTTCCAATCATACCAAATGCAGGAGCAGCATCACCTCCAGCCGCTAACATACCAATACCAACTTCATGCCTTGCCCCAGTAGAAGCAACATCAATTTTTAAAACAGCTTCAATTAATTCAGGCTCAACACCATCAATTGCAAGCTGTACTCCTTTTTTTAAAAAAGTATTCTCAATTTTGACTTTTTCAAGCCCCAAGATACCATTTTTTTTTGCCTCAACCGATAAAGATAAAATATTTTTAATCATAATATCCGGTGCTTCCAGCTTATTAAAAATGGTTTTCATACCAATACTAAATATGCTGAAAACATTGCCCATAGGATATCTGATAAATATAGCCCCTATTGTACCACCAACAACAATCATTAATGAGGGCGTATCAATAAAAGAAGCTATATTGCTCCCCATAGCCATAAGAATCAAAATTATAGCCGTTAACAGTCCAATAATTGTCGATATATCCATTCTACCTCTTTCCTAAATAATATTATCCAGTTTTTACCAGATAAGTATAATTTAAATGTTTTTGAAAAAAAAGTCAAGGGGTACTAGCCCCCCTTACTTTTTTATATTGTATTTTCTAAAACTTTTACTTTTAATTTTGAAAGATATTCAGTGATTTTAATGTTCTTTGGGCAGGCTTCCATACAGTTAAAAATTGTATGACATCTCCAAATCCCATTTTTATCATTTACAATATCTATCCTGTCAACCGAGCCATCATCTCTTGTATCAAAAATAAATCTATAGGATTTTAATAAGGCAGCCGGCCCAAGATAATCTTCATTTGCCCATAAACTTGGACAAGATGAAGTACAGGCACCACATAAAATACAGGTTGCAGCCTCTCTTATATTATCAAATTCCTCTGGTGTTTGTATAAATTCTTTAATTGGTGTTGGTTTATCAAGAATTAAATATGGTTTTACTCTTTCAATTTTTTTAAAAAAACCATCCATGTCAACAACAAGATCTTTTAAAATTGGGAAACCTGGCAAAGGTTCAATTTTAATTGTTCCTTTAAATTTATGCATTGGAGTTTCACAAGCCAGAAGATTCTGTCCATTGATTTTCATTGCACATGAACCACAAATTGCACTTCTACATGATCTTCTATACGCTAGGGAACCATCTATTTTCCAGTGAATTTCATTTAATACATCTAAAATTGTTAATTCAGAGTCTAGTTCAAGATTGTATGACTTCCAATGTGGTTTTTTATCTGTTTTTGGATTATATCTTAAAATTTTAATATTTCTTTTTTCTTTTGCCATCTCAGCCTCCTTAATATTTCCTTTCAATCGGCGGAAATCTGTCCATATAAGTTACAACTTCCTTAGAAAAATCAAGCTTTACACCATCTTTGGTCTTCCATGCAAGTGTATGCTTCATCCATTTTTCATCATCTCGCTTTGGGAAATCAGTTCTGAAATGAGCACCTCTTGATTCTTTTCTAGCGATAGCACCTTCAACCATTACTTCAGAAAACTCCAACAAATTGCCAACTTCAAAAGCTTCAAAGAGATCCATATTATAAACATCACCTTTATCGTCTATTGAAACATCTTTAAATCTTTCCTGCAATCCTTTGATGATACTCTTTAATTTAAGCATATCTTCTTCTTTTCTGAATACTCCAACAAGCTTTGTCATGTTTTTCTGCAACTCTTCTCTTATTTCTGAATGTCTTTCCTTACCTTTTCCGTCTCTAAGAGCAGAAACTTTACCATTTGCATTATCAAGATGATTTTGAGAAAGTTCTTCAATTGGACTTTCTGCAATAAATTTTGATATTGATTGACCTGCAACTCTTCCAAATGTAGCTGCATCCTGCAATGAATTTGTTCCCAATCTATTTCCACCATGTAAGGATAGACATGCAGCTTCTCCAGCAGCATACAAACCTCTAACAACAGTCCCTTTAGCATCAAGAATAACTTCAGTATTAATATTTGCTGGAATTCCACCCATTGAATAATGTGCCGTTGGCTGAATTGGAACAGGGTCGGTTATCATATCAACTTTCAAATAATTTAAAGCTAATTCCCTAACCTGAGGCAATCTATCTAATATTTTTTTGCTTCCAAGATGTCTCATATCAAGATAAACATAGTCCTTACCATCAATTCCACGTCCCTGATTTATTTCAGTTTGCTCAGACCTTGAGACCACATCTCTTGGTGCAAGTTCCATTTTATCCTTTGCATAATTCTCCATAAAACGTTCACCCTTACCATTTGTAAGATAACCACCTTCTCCACGACAGGCTTCTGAGAGTAGTATTCCATGTTTATAAACTCCAGTTGGATGAAACTGAACAAACTCCATATCTTCAAGAGGAAGTCCATTCTCTAAAATTAATGCAAGACTATCGCCTGTATTTGCATGTGCATTTGATGTAATTTCAAAAGCTCTTCCATAACCACCGGTTGCAAGAAGTACAGCCTTTGCATGAAATGTATGAAATCCACCATGCCTGATATCCCATGCAACAACACCATTTGCAATATTATTTTTAATTAAAAGTGAAAAAACTTGAAATTCATTAAAAAACAATACCTTATGTCTTACGCATTGTTCATAAAGTGTATGCAAAAGAACATGCCCTGTAATATCGGCAGAAAAACAAGCCCTTGGGGATTGATGCCCACCAAAAGGTCTTTGGTTAATTTTGCCATCTTCTGTTCTTGAAAATGGAACACCCATATTTTCAAGTTCATAAACTGTTTTTCTGGCTTCGTTGACAAAAAATTCAATAATATCCTGATCACCAAGATAATCGCTACCCTTGATAGTGTCAAACATATGCATTTCTAACGAATCGTCTGCAACATTTCCTAAAGCTGCTGCAATTCCACCCTGTGCAGCACCAGAATGGGATCTTGTTGGATATACTTTTGTTACAATTGCTACTCTTTTACCTGTTTTTGCAATTTCAAGTGCAGCTCTTAATCCTGCAAGACCTGCACCAACTATAACTGCATCTAATTTATGATATCGTCCTTCTTTATTAAATTTCATTATTAAGCTCCCACTTTTAGAATAGTCATAGTTCCAACAAATAATAAACTTATTCCCACAACTACTAATAAACTGTAAAGAAAGAGTCTCCATCCTTTATTTGAAACATAATCTTCAATAACCGTCCAAAGACCATTGACACCATGATATAGTGCAGAAATCAGGAAGAGAAATTGAATAAGATTAAAAAATGGTGAACTCATAAGAGCCTTTACCTTCTCATAAGAAATTTGTTCTGCTCCATCGACCTTCCCTACACCTTTTGATAGCATATGGTATCCTATATAATGCACAATTAATAACACAAATAAAATAACAGCTGTTATTCTTTGAAGTAACCAGGCTATAGCACCTGTTTTTGAAGTTTCCGTTAATCCTTTTTTCATAATTTATCTCCTATCCAATAATATGGGTGACCATAATATAACTACCCCATACCCACAATACAAAAGCAATAATCATTAATATCCAAAATAGACTTTTATGATAAAGAGAACCTTTGAAAAAATCAACTATTACAACCCTTATTCCATTAAACGCATGAAATAAGATAACAAACCACAGACCTATCTCAAGATACTTAAATAAAGGCGAACCTAAAAACTTCATAATCTCATTAAACTGACCATTATCTCCGGCTAATGTACTAATTACCCATACGTGTAACGATAGGTAAAAAATAAGAGCAAGACCAGTTAACCTGTGCAGTATCCATGCCCAGGAACCTAAAAACTTGTAATAATTCAAATCAAAAAACTTTGTTTTCTTATACAAAATTGACCTCCTATAGTTTTTATTGTTAAAAAAAAATACAATTAATTATCATTGTAATACTTTATTATTTATTATTCAACTTTTTTTGTGATTTTTTTTTATATTTGCTTTTAAATTTTAAAAATTGTACAATTCAATATGTTAAGGAGGAAAAATGCAGGACAAATTCGTAAATAAGAAAAAAGTAGCTTTAAAAACTGTAAGTGGTTCAATATTTGAAGGAAATATTAACATTGAACTTCAGGAAAGACTATCTGATATGTTTACAACTCTGGATTCTGATTTTATAATCTTAAATGATGTAACAGATAA
>JAOZTV010000006.1:0-4031 GCA_029939015.1 Candidatus Aminicenantota bacterium | reverse complement strand
GAAATGGCAGTAGAAATTCAACAGGTATATATTGACACACCTCATAGAAAACAGATGGTTCATGCCGCAAATATTCTTAAAAACGGTGGAGTTATTGTTTATCCAACAGACACAATATATGGACTTGCAGCAGATATTACTCAGAAAAAGGCTATAGAAACAATATTGAGAATAAAAAAAATCAATAAACATAAACTCCTGAGTTTTGTTTTTCCCGACCTCAAAGAGATTGGAGACTGGGTCAAGGTCTCTAATTCAACATTTAGAATAATGAAAAAAGTTCTACCCGGTAAATACACATTTATTCTTCCTGCCTCTAAAAGTGTTCATAAATCAATTTTACAAAAAAGACAGACAATAGGTATAAGGGTTCCCAATTGTGAAGTATCAAGATGTATATGTAAAGAAATGGGTATGCCAATATTAAGTGCCAGTGTTCCAAAAGGTGAAGATGATTATTTTACTGACCCGGCAGAAATCGCAGATATGTTCGGGCATGAGATTGACTTGATATTAGACAGTGGAGTAAGACCTAACGCCCCATCATCAATAATAGATTTTTCTGTTGACCCTCCTGAAATAATTAGAGAGGGCGAAGGAGATTTGTCCCTATTCTAATTTTTTTTATTCTTTAATTGGAATGAAGTTCATAGGGATGTCCATGTCTTCTCCCATTTCTTCTCCAGTTTCCAGTATATCCTCATCGTCCTCTTCATAATACCAGTTTACAACTACTTCATTATCTTCGTTATACTCTTCAAGTATTTCAAAAATATCAAGAATACATTTTGTCGAGCTTGTATTCAGGTAATTCAATCTAAAATTTAATGTTAAAGGTTTTTTTTCTACATTTATAAAATCTTCTATCCAGTTAATTATCGGTTTGTAAAAATCAATGGCATTCTCAGGATATGATGACCCTGCCATGTTCATTATTCCTGTTGCACCCTCAAAATCAATATCCAGTGTATATTTTGTTTTTTCAATTATAAGATTTTTCATAATACCTCCTTTATTTTAACAGATAACACCAGAAATGATTCTATATCATTAATTGGTGTAATTCTATATTCTAACTTACTTTTAGATTTTCTCAAAATATCAACTAATCCAACACCACCACCTTTTTTTCCTTCAGGTCTTGGCTCTCTCAATTTTTCTTTATAATAAGTTTTGAGTTCATCTTCATTTAATTCATTCAAATATTTACATTGATTTGCAACTTCAAGTGCTTTATCATTTTCAATTCTATTGCCTGATGTAATTGTATAGTAGGTATTCTGTTCAGTAACAACAATAATACCTGCACCAATTTTTTCTTTTCCAGCTTCAAGCTCAACTCTTTCATAAGAATAATAGGCAATATTCTGTGCCAGTTCAATAAAAACCGAAAACATTTTTTTAACAATATTTGTTTTACCAAACTTCTGTGTAAATTTATTCTTTATCATTTCTGCCATACCAACGAGCAAATCCTGAGAAATGACACCCTGAAAATCTAAAACAATATTCTGGTCACACATCTTATTATAATACTCAAAGAGTTTTAATTTATCCATATTATCTCCATTTTATCTTGGTTCATATACCACACAATTTTTGCCTTTTTGCTTGCCCTTATATAATGCCTCATCTGCTAATTTAATACATTTATCAACATCTTTTGTTCCATCATAAATAGATACACCAAAAGTCATACTGATATTAAGTTTTAGTTCTCCAAAAACATAAATTTGTTCAAAAATAGCTTTTCTTATTTTTTCAGCAATCTTCACTGCTCCATCTGATAGCGAAACAGGCAAAAGTAAAATGAATTCTTCCCCACCCCATCTACCAACTGTATCCTGTTTTCTGATAGTATTTGAAAAAACTTCTGCAACCTGTTTTAAGACAAAGTCGCCACAATCATGCCCATAGGTATCGTTAAATGATTTAAAATTATCTATATCACTTAATACAATTGCAAATTCTTTTTTATCTCTTTCAAACCTGATTTTCTCAGAACTTACCATTTCAAGAAAGTCCCGTCTATTTGAAAGACCTGTCAACGGGTCTTTCCGTGCTAATTTATCAAGTTTTTCATAGGCACTATCCAACTCTTTTTTTTGTTCGTCTATCTCATCATAAGCAAGCACTAATTTTCTCTGATTAGCATCTCCCACCCTTGTAATCTTCCTAACAAGTTTTAATAGTTTGCCATAAGATTTAATTAAAAAAGAAAGCGCCAAACGCAAGTTTTCTTTTGTAATATTCTCATCTGAACTTTCCCTTGTTATTTTGTCAAGAAGAAGCGATTCTTTTTCGTACATATCGTTCTCAATCTTATTTGTTTTTTTATCTATCATAATTCTGCAATCAATTTTTCAGCAATTTCAAGTTCATCTTTTAAAGTTTTAAATATTTCATCTACTTTCTCGATTTTATTCTCTTTGCCTGCAAGTTCAAGCTTTGCCGATAGTTCTGTTATTTTATCCAATCCAATCATTGCAGCTGAGCCCTTCAGATAATGTGCCTTTTTTCTTATCTCATCATTATCTTTTTTTTCAATTACAAGACTTAGTTGTTCTGATATGTCTGCTATTTCATCAACAAACATACCACAGAATTGTTTAAACAGGTCAATATCGTCACCAAGCTTTTCAATTGCCCCCCTTTTATTAAACCTAATTTCATCATTCTTCACCTGTTTACCATCCATAGGTTCATTATCAACATCTACTATAGATATATCAGACGTTATTTTTGCAAGTGTCCTGTTTAAAAGAGCAAGATCTATTGGTTTTGTAATAAAACCATCCATTCCTGCCTCAAAAACTTTTTCTTTATATTCAGGTAGAGAATGTGCAGTCATTGCAATAATTGGGATGGTTTTTTTTTCGAGACCACATTTTCCCTCCCGAATAAATGCAGTAGCCTCAAGTCCGTCCATTTCAGGCATTTCAACATCCATAAGAATAACATCGAATTGCCCTTTATTTAGTTCATCTAAGGCTTTTTGACCATTTTCTGCAACACAAATACTATGTCCAGCTTTTTTGAGGAAAGTAAGTGCAAGTTTAACGTTCATCTTATTATCTTCAGCAAGAAGTATTCTTAAAGGCTTGATGTTTTTTGTATCAATAATTTTTTCTTTTTTAATTTCTTCAAGAGCCTCAGGGTTACCTAATCCAAGCTTAACATCAAAACTGAATACACTCCCTTTCCCAGGCTCACTATCAACCTTAATTCCACCACCCATAAGTTCAGACAATTGTTTGCAAATAGTAAGACCTAGCCCTGTTCCCCCATATTTTCTTGTAGTTGTACTATCTGCCTGACTAAAACTCTCAAATATTTTCCCCTGTTGTTCTTCATTCATTCCAATGCCATTATCTTTAACAGAAAAACAAACTTTAAAATCATTTAATTGCTGCTCAGTCTGAACAAGCAATACTTTCAATAAAATATTACCTTCAGACGTAAATTTTATTGCATTACCTATAAGATTTATAATTATCTGCCTGATTCTTACAGGGTCACCCTTTAATATATTTGGCATATCTTCTGCAATTTCAAAAACAAGCTTTAAACCTTTATTTTCAGCATTTACTTTTAACATTTTTACTGTTGACTCTATTAAGTCTTTCAAATCAAAGTCAATACTCTCAAGTGTTAATTGTTTTGCCTCAATTTTTGAGAAATCAAGTATATCGTTAATTATATGAAGAAGGTTCGTACCTGCACTTTTGACAGTTTGAAGATAGTCTAATTGTTCAGCATTTAATTCAGTCAATAATGTAAGCTCAGTCATTCCAAGCACTGCATTCATAGGAGTTCTAATCTCATGACTCATCTTTGCAAGAAATTCACTTTTTGCACTATTTGCCCTGTCTGCAACAGTCCTTGCCTTTTCTAACTCAGCGTTTTGTTTCTCAATTTTTTCATTTGCAATTAAAATTTTTTTCTGATTACTATCTCCAACCTTAGTTATTTTAATAGTCTGCCTTAATAGTTTTTTGTAGTTTTTGGTAAGCTTCTTAAACTCTTCAAAA
>JAOZTV010000140.1 GCA_029939015.1 Candidatus Aminicenantota bacterium | reverse complement strand
CTAAATGGTATAATTATAAACATAAATGTAAAGGCTCATTCTGGAGTGATAGATTTAAAGGGATTGCTATTGATAAGGGCGAAGCAGAGCTTATTTGTAGTGCATATATTGATTTGAATACGATTAGAGCAAAAATGGTCAAAAAACCTGAAGATTATAGATGGTCAAGTATTGGTTTGAGAGTAAGAAACCCCAATAAAGCTAAGAAATTATTGTCTGATATTTATATTGAGAAACGAACAGAGATAATCCATAAAGAACCAAACACAGGAATAGTTGCAAAGACTGAATCTAAATATGAAACTGAAAAAATGACATTTTTACAATATAGAGCTTTTGTATATAATTCAGGTAAGGTAAAGAGAGAAGGAGCAGGACAGATTTCAGAAGACGAATTTAATAGATCAAAATCACTTGTTAAAAGGCTGGGAATTGCTGATAGTCTTAGATATAGATATAGAAATATAACAGAAGGTCTTGCCTTTGGCTCTTATAAATTTATTGAAGATATACAAGTGAAATTTAACAGAAAACATATTAAACCACGAAAAATAGTAATAAATGATGTTGACCAGGAAGTATTTTACTCTACGAGGAAGTTGAATTCTGCATAATGGGTTTTTGGTGTTGGTTTTGAGCTCATTAAACAATTTTATAATAATAATAAAGTTTAAATGGACAAGGCACATTAAATTTCAATTTCTTGACAATAGTTGGGTTTGATTATAAAATTATTTTATTAAAAAGAATTATATTAATCTGTTTAATACCGAATAATATTAATTGTTAATTAAAAAGGAGAAAAAAATGCAAGTAAAGAATGAAGATATAATAAAAGTACATTATACAGGAAAGTTTGAAGATGGCGAAGTTTTTGATTCATCAATTGATAGAGAACCAATGATATTTCAGACAGGAACTGGAATGATGATACCAGGATTTGACAAGGGTGTTATTGGAATGAAAGTTGGTGATAAAAAAGAGATTGCTGTCGTTGCTGCTGAGGGATATGGTGAAATTGATCCGACAAGAGTAATTGAAATGCCACTTGAAAAATTTCCTGAAGGTCATAAACCTGAAATTGGAATGCATATGGAGCTTGTTGATCAAAATCAGCATGTTGTGCCAGCTGTAATTACAGAAATTAAAAAAGAAGCCGTTATTTTAGATGCAAATCATCCTCTTGCAGGAAAAAATGTTGTTTTTAATGTTGAATTATTGGAAATTGGTTGCGAAATGCCAGAACAGCATCATCACCATCATGGTGAAGGTGGTTGCGGATGTACAACAGAAAGAAAAGAAGATAATGTAGATTCATGTGATAGCAATGGTGGTTGTGGTGGTTGCGGTCACTAAAATTTATTTATTTAAAAAACATATTTTAAATAATGTCTGAATTCAATAATAATATTGAGCCAAGAGTTGATGGTTTATATAAACTATTTATATCAATATTAGAAAAGAATGAGGCAAAAAAAGCAATTGATAAAAATAGGGTATTGATTGACAAGTCAATACCATCTGACATTATAAAACTTGTTGACAGGTTAGTTAAATCAAATATTAAGATTGGGGATCTTAAAACAGGTATTAATAAGTTTCTCAATGTTATGTATAAAACAATTGAAAGATATCTTTATACAAAACCAAAGGCTGGAAGCTTTCTGGATTGTTGTTTGAAGAACAATTTAGTGCTATCAAATAAATTAAGAGAATTTCAACCTTTGATAAAAAGGATTAATGAAAGTCCAAATGATAATAGCTTACAAATTAGAGTTTTGGAATTAATTAATCAGATATATGAATATGATAAGTATTATGTTATAAAAGAAAACATTCTCTTTCCGCTTATAGAAAAACAATGGAAAGAACCAGATTGTATTAAAATAATGTGGTCATTTCATGATGATATAAGAATCAATATCAAAAAAATCATTAATATGCTTGAAATTAAAGAATTTAATATTAAAGAATTTAATAAATATATAGGTGCTGTCTATTTTAATATGAATGCAATTCTATTCAGAGATGAAAGGATTCTTTTTCCTTATATTGAGGAAACTATATCAGAAGAAATTTTAGATGAACTTTTTATTGAAGCTATTGCACTTGGATTTCCCTATTATAAACCTGAATTAAAAATTAAAGAGAGTAAATTAAATAAAAGTACAAAAAATATTGATTTAAAGAGTGGGGATTTATCTCTTGATCAGATTGTTTTACTTTTTAATCATCTTCCTGTTGATATAACTTTTGTTGATGAAAATAATAAGGTTAAATTTTTTTCTACTCCTAAAAAGAGAATATTTCCCCGTACTAATTCAATTATTGGAAGAGATGTACATAATTGTCATCCGCCTGAAAGTGTACATATTGTAGAGCAAATAATTGAAGCATTTAAAAATGGTACTAAAAATAAGGCTGAATTTTGGATTAATATAGGCAAAGAAAAAATTCTTATACAATATTTTGCCCTTAGAGATAAAAATGATGTTTATAGGGGAGTTATTGAAGTTTCACAGGAAATTACACAAATAAAAAAAATAGAAGGTGAAAAGAAACTATTAGAATGGGAATAGATTTTTTCCAGTCTAAAATTTTAGATTCAAATAAACTTGACAAAAAAGCAGGTTTCTTCTTATAATAATGGTGTTGAAAATTGGAGGTAGTAATGAAAAATAAATTAGTATTTTTATTAGTTATTGTTTTGGTTCTTAGTTTTGGTGTAAATGCACAGACACAAAAAGAATTAAATGAAAAAATCAAAGATGCATCAGATCCTGAAATTAAATTTGACTTGCTTGAAAAGTTTAAAGAAAAATATAGTAATGAAAAAAACTTAGAGAGTTTATTATTGCAGTTATCTGCAATTTCATATCAATTAAAAAAATATGAAAAAACTATTGAATTTAGTGAAAAAGCAGTTAATGAGTTAAAACTTGATGATAAAAAAAAAATTCAGGTTTATTTATGGCTTGCTAATTCATTTTATGTAACAAAAAGTAATAATGAAAAAGTAATTGAATATGCCGACTTATGTGTTAAGTTAGGTAAACAATTAAAAGGTGATAAGGAAGTTTCACAATATACAAAAAAATACATTGTACCTGCATTAAGAATACAAAGTAAGGTTTATGCACTTGATAATGATCCTGATAAAGTTGTTTTATCTGTACCTGTAGCACTTGAAGCATATGGATTTGATAAATCTAGAAATAATGAAAAATTAATTTTATCAATATCAATAAAATTATATAAGGCAGGTAAGGTTAAAGAAGCAATACAATGTGTAGAAAGTATTTATAACGTGGAAAAACCAAAGAGAAAGTATATTGATAAATTAGCAATGTATTATAATAAACTTGGAAATAAAGCAAAAACTATTGAATATTATAAGAAATCTTATGAAATTCGTCCAAGTGCAAAAACTGCTGGAAGATTAGGAATACTGTATATAAAAAATGTTGATCAGGCTATCAAATACTTTGCTGATGCCTATGTATTAAGTGGAATGAAGAAAAGTTCAAGATATTATAAATATCTAAGACAAAAAGTTTATAACGAAAAAATGAAAGGTAAGGCTGAAGAAGATCAGGATGCTTATTTTGCAGAAGTTGTAGGTAAGGCAAGAGCAAACACTGGTAAATAGAATATTCTTTATTGAATAAAATTTAGTTCCAAAAAAAAAGGGCGGATGAAAATTCGCCCTTTTTTTTTATATCTTTTTAAAATTAATCTAACTACGAACCTAAAGTTGCAACCATTACAGCTTTAATAGTGTGTAATCTGTTCTCCGCTTCATCAAAAACCAATGAATTTTTTGATTCAAAAACTTCATCTGAAACTTCCATTGCATCTATTTTAAATTTTTGAAATATTTCCTCTCCAATTATCGTGTCCCTATTATGAAAAGCAGGAAGACAGTGCAGGAATTTTACATTAGGATTACCTGTTTTCTTAACAACATCCATATTAACCTGATACGGTTTTAATAGATTAATTCTTTCTTCCCATACTGAATCTGCTTCACCCATAGATACCCAGACATCTGTATATAGAAAATCAACACCTTTTACAGCATCTTGTACATTATCGGTAATTGTGATTTTTGCACCTGTTTCTTTTGCGATTTCATTGCACATATTTACTAAATCTTCTGTAGGCTGATATTCTTTTGGAGCAGCAGCTCTAAAGTCCATTCCCATTTTTGCAGCCCCAACCATTAGAGAATTACCCATATTATTTCTTGCATCACCAAGATAGCAAAAAGATATTTTGTTTAGTGGTTTGTCTGAATTTTCAATCATTGTCATGAAATCGGCCAATATCTGTGTTGGATGATATTCATTGGTTAAACCATTCCATACTGGTACACCCGCATATTCGCCAAGTTCTTCAACTATTTTTTGTCCAAACCCACGATATTCAATCCCATCATACATTCTTCCTAAAACTCTTGCTGTGTCTTTCATGGTCTCTTTTTTTCCAATTTGTGAACCTGAAGGTCCAAGATAGGTTACGTGAGCTCCCTGGTCTAATGCTGCAACCTCAAAGGCACATCTTGTTCTAGTAGATGCTTTCTCAAATATTAACGCAATGTTTTTACCATTCATTTTTTTCTGTTCCGTTCCATTATACTTCGCTTTTTTTAAATCAATTGAAAGATCCAATAAGAATTGTATTTCTTTTTGTGAAAAATCCAATAATTTTAAAAAATTTCTGTTTCTTAAATTAAAAGCCATTTTATTCTCCTTAAATTATTAATTAATTTGATTTTGTTCGATATATAGAGCCACTCCCTGTGAATTTAGCTTGAAGTCAATCTCAAGTAGTGCTTTTTCTATTCCTGTTAAGCCAGTGAGCCTATGTTTTCTGATAATATTTTCAAATCTTGAATATATTAGTTTTTCTAATTGTTCTGATAATTGATTCTCTCTTAATCCGGAATTATATAGTTGCGTTCCTTCCTTTACTAAAAAGTGTATCCAGCTTTTTAATTGTTCTGCTGCTGAATTAATATTATTTATAGCCCCAAAATGAGTTAAGCAAATATTATCAGGTTCGAGTTCAATGCTTCTATTGATAGTTGCAATTGCCTTTTCAGGGTCAAATTGGGTAGGGGAGGATGAAGGAAAGACAATTTGTTCATTCTCAAACTTAAAGTCCTTATATCCAATTCCAAATGAATCTCCAGTAAAAAGTGTATTTGTCTTTTTGTCAAAGATTGAAATATGGTGTTTGGCATGCCCCAATGTTTCAAAGATATATAATTCGCGCTTAGCAAGATAGAGACTCTCATTTTCAGAAACAGCATATATTCTGTCTTGCTCTATTGGAAGGATATCGCCATACATTTTCTTATATTCTTCTTCACCATAAACATACTTAACACTTTCAATTAGTTTCTCTGGAGAAACCATATGTCTCTTGCCTCTTTGATGAAGTATAAGTTTTGCATTTGGTAATTTACTCATTAATAAACCTGCACCACCTGCATGGTCAAGATGGATATGAGTGAGAATTATATATTTAACCTGTTTTTTGTCAATATTTAAGAGTTGAAGCCCTTCAAGTATCTTTGGAATGGCAAAATTTGTATTAGTCTCAATAATTGCTACTTCATCATTATCAATAATAATATAACTTGCTGCATACTTCTTCCTATCCAGATATTCTGTGTCAATTAAATATATACCATCAGAAATTTTTTCAGGTAATTTGTCCATATTTTTTCAAATAAAAAGGAATTAGGTTTTAAAGGTTTCTTATCCCTTATCCCTAACCCCTTTTCCCTTATCTTTTATCTAAATCTATTCTTCTTCCTCTTCCTTTACTCTACCTTCTGCAACAGCATTTGCAATAATTCTTTTTTGTAAATGCGCAGGTACTTCTGAATAACTGTCTAATTCCATGAAATATGTACCTCTTCCACCTGTAATTGAAATAAGGTTAGGGTTAAAATCAAGCATTTCTACCATAGGAACAGCAGCTTTGATAATAGTATTCTTACCCTTTGTTTCCATTCCCTGAATTTTACCTCTTCTGCCACTTAATGTTCCGTTTATATCACCCATAAACTCTTCAGGTGCGACAACTTCAACCATCATAACAGGTTCTAAGATAGTTGGCTTACCATCAGTAAGTCCCTTTTTATATGCTTTTGAAGCTGCAATTTTAAATGCCATATCAGAACTGTCAACATCATGATATCCACCATCATAAAGATCAACTTTAAAGTCAACAACAGGATAACCTGCAAGTAGTCCTTTATCTTTTGATTCTAAAATACCTTTCTCAACAGCTGGTATATAGTTTTTTGGAATAGAGCCACCAAATATACTTTCCGTAAACTCAAAACCTTTTCCTCTTGGCAAAGGCCCCATTTTAATTAATATATGTGCATATTGTCCTCTACCACCACTTTGTTTTTTATATTTTACTTCAATGTCAGTGTGTTTTTTAATAGTTTCAAGATATGGAACCTTTGGTGGTTTCATTGTAACTTCAACACCATATTTCTTTTTGAGCTTATTAACTACTAATTCAACATGTAATTGACCATTTCCTGAAATAACCAATTCTTTAGTTTGCACATCTCTATCGGTTCTAACAGTTGGGTCTTCTTCAATTATTTTATGGAGAGAAACTGAAATCTTATTTTCATCTGCTCTTGATTTTGGCTCAATAGCAAATGAGATTGAAGGTATAGGGAATTTGAATTCAGGAAATTTCACCTGTTCTTTTTTAACTGTGAAAGTATCTCCGGTTTGAGTTTCTTTCAGTTTTGCCATTGCAACGATATCGCCAGTGCTTACTTCGCCAGCAGGTTCCTGTGTCTTACCCTGCAAGAAGAACAAATTGCCTACTCTTTCGTCGGTATCTTTGTTTGCATTATAATAACTTGTATCTGGTTTGAACTCACCTGAAATTATTTTCAAGATTGAGATCTTGCCAGTGAAAGGATCTGATATTGTCTTAAAAATCAAGCCTGCAATATTTCCCTTAGGATCGGGTTTTACCTTACCGTCAAGCGTGTCAAATTCTCCAACTTCTAAAATTGATGGCGAATAGTTTATAACAAAATCAAGAAGGTGTGCAACTCCAATATTTGTAAGTGCATCAATAATAAGAACAGGGTAAACATCCCTGTTGAGAATACCTGCTTTTAAGCCTTTCAATATTTCTTCAGCAGTAAGATCCCCATCTTCAAAATATTTTTCCATCAAAGTTTCATCATTTTCAGCTATTTTTTCAATAAGAGCCTCTCTTTTTGAATCAACTACATCTGCCATGTCTGCAGGAATATCAATTTCTTTAAAAGTGCCTTTCTCTTCTGTATCATATTGAAATGCTTTTTTTGAGATCAGATCAATAATTCCTTTAAAATCATTTCCATTACCAATAGGAAGCTGAACTGGGATTGCATTTTTTCCAAATGATTCAATGATTGATTCAAATGCTGTTTCATAATTTGCCAGTTCCTTTGTCATTTTATTTATAGCAAGGATCATAGGTTTGCCTAACTCAGTCATAGAATCAAATATTTTTTCAGACTGCACTTCAACCCCTTCCGTAGCGCTTACTATCATTAATCCTGTCTCAGCTGCCCGTAAAGCGACTCTTGATTCCCAAATAAAATTTGCAAATCCTGGAGTGTCAATCAGGTTTACTTTATATTTGTCTTTTATTAAATATGCAACAGAAGCTGAAATTGAAATTTTCTTTTCAATCTCTTCTTCATCAAAGTCAGTTACTGTATTTCCCTGTTCTGTTTTCCCAAATCTGTTTACCATACCTGTATTATAAAGTAAAGCAGAAGTAAGACTTGTCTTTCCTGTCTGTCCATGCCCGACGACAGCAATATTCCTTATCATTTCACTTTCAAATTTAGCCATAGATATTCCTCCAAAAAATTCTCTTTTTTATCAAAGATGATAAAAGAAATGCCAGTCTTTGTCAAGTTATTTTTTAATATATTCTGATACAAGATCA
>JAOZTV010000139.1 GCA_029939015.1 Candidatus Aminicenantota bacterium | reverse complement strand
AAATGTATAAATCGTATCACAACTGAGGATATACTTAAAAAAATCAAATAATTAATGAACAAACTTAAATAGTATTTTCATGGTTAATATCACAAAGACTTTCATAATTTCAAAAACGATATTTTACTTTTTTTAAGAAATTCTTTTGCTTCTTTATAAATCCCTTCTGCATTAAGATGATATTGATCAAGGAGTTCTTCTCTTGTTGCAACTTCAATTATTTCTTCAGATACCCCGAGAGAAAGAATATTTGTTTTTTTAATCTGTTCAGATATCAAAAGTTCTCTGATAATAGTACTCAATCCACCACTTTTAATACCGTCTTCAACTGTTATTACTTTTTTGGTTTTCTTAATATAATTTACTATTAATTCTTTATCAATAGGTTGTATAGACCTTATGTTTACAATTGTCACATCAAGTTTATCTTCATTTAATAATTTTTCAGCGGCATCAATAGCCCTTGATACCAAGGTACCTACTACCAATAATACGGCATCCTTTCCCTCTCTTATAATTTCACTCTTTCCAATGGGTATTTCTTTGAGTTCCTCATCCATCTTAACACCCTGACCTGGTTCTTTAGGATATCTTATAAAAACGGATTTCTTTGAATTGACAGCTGTATATATCATATGCTGTAATTCATTTTCATCCTTAGGTGCCAGTATAACAATATTGGGAATTGGTCTTAAAAAAGCAATATCATATATGCCCTGATGAGTTGGTCCATCTCCGCCGACAAGTCCAGCTCTATCTATTCCTACAACTATAGGTATTTTCATCAAGGCTATATCATGAGCCACCTGATCTATTGCACGTTGTAGAAAAGTTGAATAAATTCCTATTACAGGTTTTAAGCCTTCGAGAGATAGTCCACCTGCAAAGTCAAACATATACTGCTCGGCAATTCCAACATCAAAAAATTTCTCAGGTTTTTCTTTTTGTACCATATCAAGCCCGGTTCCTGAAGGCATTGCTGCTGTAATTGCAATTACTTTTTCATCCTCTTTGACTATTTTCAAAACAGTTTGTCCAAATACCTTTGAATATGAAGGGATACTACCTGATTTTTTAAATTGTCCATTGGCTATTTCAAAAGGAGCTGAAGAGTGAAATGAACTGGGATCATCCATAGCGGGTTTATAACCATATCCTTTTTTAGTTACAACATGCAATAATACAGGATAATCATATTTCTTAGCTTCTTCAAACTCTTTTAACATCTCTTTATAATTATGTCCATCTATTGGCCCAATATATTTAATTCCGAGTTCATCAAAAAGTGAGCCTGGTACCATCATTGATCTAGCAAGTACTTCAATTTTCTTGGCAATTTCAGCCATTGATTTTCCAATACCTGGTATATATTTTAATATTCCCTGTACCATTTCTTTGAGTCTAATATATGGCCTTCCGGCAACAAGATAACTAAGATGCTTGGAAATCCCACCAACATTTGGCGAAATCGACATTTCATTATCATTTAAAATAATTATTAATTTTTGTTTTAACTGACCAATATGGTTTAATGCCTCCAATGCTACACCACCAGTCAAAGAGCCATCTCCAATTACAGCAATTATATGCTTTTTTTCTTTATTATATTGACTTGCTACAGCCATTCCTGATGCAAAGGCAATTGAAGTAGAAGCATGACCGGTATTTAAAGCATCATATTCACTTTCAAAAATATCAGGATATCCAATAAGACCGTCTTTTTTACGGATTGTATATATTTTGTCTTTTCTGCCAGTTATTATTTTATGTGTATATGATTGATGACCAACATCCCATATAATTTTATCGTTTGGACAATCAAATACCTTATGAAGTGCTAAAGTAAGATCAACAACACCAAGATTGGAAGATAAATGTCCACCACTCTGTGCTACAACCTCAATAATTATTTTTCTTATTTCAGACGCTAAAACCTCAAGTTTCTCATTTGAAAATCCTTTAATATCTGATGGAAAATTTACTTCATCTAATACTTTTTTATTTTCTTTATTTTCATTCATATTATTTTGACCTGTAAACCATTTTTTTAATTAAATACAAGAATACATCTGAATTAATTTCTAATTTATTAAAAATTTCTATTGTCTTCTTATATGAATTTTCAATCTCTTTCTTTATAAAATCCTTTCCATAGAAATATACAGAATTCGGACTATCATTTTCAATATCTTTGTTTAATTTTTTCCCAACTAATTTTTCATCACCTTCAATATCAAGTAGATCATCAGCCATTTGAAAGGCAATACCAATTAATATTCCAGCCTCTCGCACTTTATCTTTTTTTTCTTTTGACATACCAATAATTTCAGCAGCAGATAGTATAGCTGCTGTTATTAATTCAGCTGTCTTCATTTTATGGATATTAAAAATCTCCTCTTTCTTTCCTGAAAACCCAAGATCAAGAGCCTGACCACCTGCCATTCCAAGACTTCCAATACTCTTGGTTATAATTTTCATTATTTCGACAATTTTATTATTATCAATCTTAGAATCAGCAATTTTTTCAAGTGCCAATGTAAGAAGTGTATCACCGGCAAGCAAAGCTATTGCAGGATCAAACTTTTTGTGAACCGTAGGTTGTCCCCTTCTATAGTCATCATTATCCATTGATGGCAAGTCATCATGTATCAATGAATATGTGTGAATATATTCTATAGCACAGGCAATATCAAAATAGTCTTTATAATCAAAACCATTTTCATTAAAAGCATCAATAAAAGACAGAAAAAGTAATGGTCGTAATCTTTTACCCTGTACCTCCAAAGCATAAACCAGAGCCATATCAAGTGAGCTACCCTTCCTACTAATCCCTTTTAACATCTTTATATTTATTTCTTTAGTAATTGCAATAATCTTCTGTTTCATAAGAGAATTATATCACATAAATAGTTTTGGTGCTTGAATACGAATTGCTTCATAAATTAACATTTTTAAGGTGAGTCGTAAATATTCTAAAAAAATGTTATAGTAATATTGTAAAATGAATAATAGGAAAATAAAAATGATTTTGGAGTATCTATATGAATAAAGTTCAACATACTTTAATAATATTTTGTTTGCTAATCTCTCTTATTGGTCAACTCATTGCAGAAAAAGAAGTAAAAGAAAATAAGAAAGGAAAAATTCTTGCCACTCCTATGGCTTTTTATTCTCCTGAGACAAAAATGGCATTTGGTGCTGTCGGAAGTTATATCTTCAGATTGTCTAAAAAAGACAAAAATATACATCCATCAACAATTTCTCCTTTAGTTGTATATACACTTAACAAACAATTTAAGGCTCAGATTAAGACAGATCTTTTCTTTAAGAATAATGATTATAGATTGATATCAATGATTAAAACTCAAAAATATCCGGATAAATTCTATGGGATTGGTATTAATTCTATGGAAGAAAATATGGAAAACTATTCATCTGACAGTTTTTTGCTTACACTTTCTATACGAAAAAAAATTCTTCCAAGCTTAAATATGGGAATTGAATACAAATATATGAAGTGGACTATACTGGAAACAAAGCCAGATGGTTTATTGGAATCTGATGTTTTCTATGGGAACGTTGATGGGATAATATCAGGTCTTGGGTTTCTTTTCAGTTTTGATACAAGGGATAATATATTTGCTTCTCATTCTGGTTCATTAATTGAATTAACTGCAAAAACCTTTACTGGTTTTCTTGGGAGTAATTATAAATATACAGATGTTTCATTAGATCTTCGCCATTTTCTTACAATCTTCTCATCTCATGTACTGGCATTTCAGGCTAAAATGACAACACAAAATGGAGTAGTTCCCTTTAATGCATTATCTGATTTCGGGGGTGAGTTTAATATGAGAGGTTATTATCGAGGTAGATTCAGAGATAAAAACATGATGGTTTTACAAGGGGAATACAGAATACCATTATTTTGGAGAATAGGCCTAGCTGGATTTGTTGGTCTCGGAACTGTGGCTGAAAAATTCAGTAGTTTTAATCTTGGTAATATGAAGATCTCTTATGGAGCAGGCTTGAGGATAATGATTGATAAAAAAGAAAACATTCAACTTAGAATTGATTATGGCATCGGAGATGAAGGAAGTGGACTTTATATTTCAATTTTTGAAGCTTTCTAATCATTGATTCATTTTTAATTCTTATAATTTTCATCTAAATTGTTACGTATTATTGAAGATGCATTCTTTAAAATGTTTAAACAATACTTAAGTTTGTATCAAAGCATTAAATATTATAAATTTTTGTAAGAAGTACATATTATTTCTTGACTTTTTTTTATATTTATTTGATAATTAAAATTAAGAGGTGTTAAATGAAATTATTAGACAATTTTAAATTTAAAAACAAACTGGTTATGATTATTATAATTCCTTTACTTGGATTTTTATTCTTTTCAATTTGGAGTATCTTTGACAAAATGTCCACCTATAAAGAGATGACAATTTTAGAAGATTTATCCAATTTTTCTTTGAAAATAAGTACATTGGTACACGAAACACAAAAAGAGAGAGGAAGAACAGCAGGGTTTTTAGGTTCAAAAGGTACAAAATTTAATAATGAACTTACTAAACAGAGATCAGATACAGATCAGAAAATAATTGAAATTAATGATTTCATTAAGGACTTTAAAGAAAATAATTCTGATAATCAATTAAACAGTCTTTTATCAGATGCTATAAATAGGCTTGAACAAATAAAAACAAAAAGAAGAGATATTTCTGCCTTAAATATAGGTGCAGGAGATGCAATCAAATATTATACTGATATGAACAGTTCATTTTTGAATATCATTGGATATTTATCTAAATTAAGTAGCGACGCACAGATTTCGGGAAGGATATTTGCCTATTTTAATTTTCTACAATCCAAAGAAAGAGCAGGTATTGAACGAGCGGTTTTATCAAATACATTTGCAGCAGATAAATTTGGCACTGGTATGTATAAAAAGTTTATTTCACTTATCGCTAAACAAGATGCCTTTTTGAGTATTTTTAAAAATGCTGGAACTATAGAAGACATTGAATTATGTAATAATACTCTAAAGCATAATTCTGTCAAAGAAGTTGAAAGACTAAGATATATTGCTATTAACAAGGCTATTGAAGGAAATTTTGGTATTGATGCAGGCAACTGGTTTGCAATAATTACACAGAAAATAAATCAATTAAAAATAGTTGATGATAGTTTAGGAAAAAATTTAGTAACAGAAACAATAAAATTACAATCGAGTGCAAAATCAAGTCTAATTCTTTTAAGTACTATTACATTATTTATATTAATTATTACTTTCTTTTTAAGCTATAATATTGTTAAAAATGTTTTATTCCAAATTGGTGGAGACCCCAAAGAAGTTATGAATTTAACCAAGAAGATTGCAAATTTAGATATTTCAATGGATTTTGATGATGAAGAAAATATTACTGGAATATATAAGATGATGATAGAAATGTCTAAAAATCTTAAGAAAATAGTTCGCGATGTTAAAATAAATGCAAATGATGTCTCATTAGGTAGTAAAGAATTAAATGATTCTTCAGAATCACTTGCAACTGGTGCAGCAGATCAGGCTGCATCAATTACAGAAACCTCAACAACTATAGAAGAGTTTACATCTATCTTGAAGTCAAGTAGTACAAATTCAGATGAAGCAAATGACACACTTATGAACTTTAATAAAGAAGTTCAGTCTAAGCAGGAATTAATAAAGAATGTAACAACAACAATGGACGAAATAAATACATCAAGTAAAAATATTGATGAAATCGTTAGTGTAATAAATGATATTAGTTTTCAGACAAATCTTTTAGCATTAAATGCGGCTGTTGAAGCTGCAAGAGCCGGAGAAGCCGGTAGAGGTTTTGCAGTAGTTGCTTCAGAAGTAAGAAATCTTGCAGGAAAAACTGCTGAATCCTCAAAAACCATTCAGGATATTGTCTCTAATAATCTTGAAGCAACAAAACGAGGTATGGAATTAATTAAGCAAACATCTGATTTTTTTAATACTCTCTTTAAAATGACTCAGGATATAGTTTTAAAAATTGAACAAATAGCAAATGGAGCAAAGGAGCAATACACTGGAGTTGAACAAATTAATATTGCAATAACTCAATTAGAAAATGTAATAAACCAGAATGCAGCCCTTGTTGAAGAGTTTTCTGCAACTAGTAATGGCTTAAAATCCAACGCTTTTGACTTGAACGAATTAGTATCAAAATTTAAAATTGATGACTCAGAGCCTAAAGTAAACAATTCTATTTCAAATAAAAAAAAGAGCAAAGTAATTATTCCACCATTAAAACAAAAAAAAAAAGCAAAAACTGAAGGAAATGATGATTTTTTCGATGCTGACGAAGATGGATTTGAGGAATTTTAATTATTTATTATTTATCCTGTTGTTAAGATACTCTGTAATTCCGTTCTTTATTATTTTATGAGTGTTTATTGAATTAAATAGTTTATCAAGATTATTGATAGTTAAATAAGGAAGTATCTCTAGCATTATTTTTATTGGTGCTTTCTTATCATTAGCTATACCTTCAGCAATTTGTCTTCTTTTTATCCATTCTTTATTAACTAACACTTCATAAAAATTGTATTTTCCTTTTAATCCATCTTCCCTATTTATCATTTTTAATATTAATTCTTCAGTACACTGTGGGTTATCAAGTATTTCATTTAATATTTTTATATCATTCTCGCATATAAAATAATTTAACAAAGATATTGGAGCCGTTTTCATATATGTAATTTTTTCGCCTTGAGCATATCTTGGATACTTATTTACAAATTCGATTTCAGCTCTTTTTCTAATAAATGGGTTTGTCCTTCTATTTTTAATTATTCTTAAAAGATCAATTGTAAAAAGCCTTGGTATAATATTTAAAGCAATTTTTTCAGAAAATGAGGGATGTTGAATTAAAAAAAAAACTATCCTGTAATTCCCTTCATTATTATAATAAACATCAAGAAGCTCTTTGGCATTAATATTGCCAAACTTTATTTTTCTAACAATCTGGAGTTCAATTTTATCCAATTTAGTTCCAAAACTTAAATTAATTTAGATTTTATAATAAATTATACTGACAAAACTTGTAATCCAAAGGATGATATTGATTAGAAAGGGAATATCTGAAAAAAGTATTTCCTCAGGACTCTCTCCCTTATCCATTACAAATGCCAGATAAAGATATCTGAAAATGCCGAAAACTACAAACGGAATTGTAAAAAACAATTTATCAGTATGAAATTTATTTTGTATGTCACTATCAAGAACATAAATTATATATGATATTAGAGTCGTTGCTGTTGTTATTGATATTAATTGATCCAATAAAATAAGATTATAGTCTTTTAAAGTTTTTCTTGTTTCAATTATTATATTATCTTTTTTTAGTTTTTCAACACGCACCAACTCCTGTCTTCTTTTCATTAAACCTAAAAAAGTTGTTAAAATAAAAGTTATAATTAATATCCATGGTGAGAGTTCAATACTATTAATTACAACACCGCCAATCATAACCCTTAATACAAAACCAATAGCAATAATTAATACATCAAGAATTACAATTTTTTTTAGATAAAAAGAATAAAGAACATTTAAAATAACATAAAAAAGAGCAATAAGGAAGAAATAAATATTTATTATATAAATTATACTAAGTGTAATAATCAATAATAAAATTGCAATTATTATTGCAGAAGACACACTTAATTTTCCTGATGCAATAGGTCGTTTCTTTTTTTTTGGATGTTGCCTATCTGCATTTACATCTATTGAATCATTTATAATATAAATACTTCCAGTTATTAAACAAAATAGGAAAAAAGCTATTATCACTTGTTTCAATTCTGAAAAATTCGAAAAATGTAGAGAAAAAATCACAGGAGCAAATATAAAAAAATTCTTTACCCACTGTTTAGGTCGCATAGTACTTATTATCAATAGAATTATTTTCATTTTATATTTTTAAGCATGGCACTAAAAAG
>JAOZTV010000464.1 GCA_029939015.1 Candidatus Aminicenantota bacterium | reverse complement strand
TTTTTACAGATTGGAGAAGAAAAAAATGAATAAAATTATAGCTTTAAATATATCAAGTAAAAAAGGAACATTAAAAAAGACAGTCGATAATGTAGATATTGATATGAATGGAATCGTAGGAGACGCTCATGCAGGGACTAAGAATAGGCAGATAAGTCTATTGTCCTTTGAATCCATCAATAATTTTACAAAAAGAACAAAAACAGGAATTAATAACGGCGATTTTGCAGAAAATATAATTGTATCGGGTATTGATTTTGGAGCAGTCTCCCTTGGCGATATTTTCAAAATAAATAGGGTAGAATTAAAAGTAACACAAATAGGGAAAGAATGTCATGGACATGAATGTAGAATATATCAGGAAGTTGGCGACTGTATAATGCCAAAAGAGGGACTATTTACTACTGTATTAAGTCCGGGAAAAATTAAAGTCAACGACCAAGTTGAGTATTTAGATCACCACGAGTCCTAAGGCATAATCCTTAGAATTGACCTTTTTAATACTTCTGCTAAAAATAACAGGAATAGTCCAAACATCAGGAAGAAAAAATATTTTTCTTTGACATCTCTTATTGTTCTACTTGATATTTCAGTCTTTTCCCATTTATTTATATCTTCAAATATTTTTATGAGTGTCTCTTTTTTTGTTGCATTAAAATAGAGTCCACCTGTTTTCTTTGCAATTTTTTTTAATAATTCTTCATCTATTAATGAATCAACCATTACCTGTCTTTTGTTTCCAAATGGATCAGTGTCAATATAGGGAACCTTTCCTGATTTTCCTATTCCAATTGTATATACCTTTATATTAAAATCTTTTGCCATATCAGCAGCATCATTAGGATCAATCTCACCTGTATTATTAACACCATCTGTTAATAAAATAATAATACCTCTTGCACTTTTCTTTTGGGGTTTTTCACCTGGAGCAAGTTTTTTTTGACTATTGACTGATCTTATCCCAATTAACCTGTTTACAGCAGTTGCAAGGGCAACTCCAATTGCAGTACCACCTTCGTCTCTTAGGTCTTCAGTGGAAGTTTCAAGTACATATCTCTTTAAGAAATCATAATTAATTGTCAGTGGTGATTTTGTAAATGCAGTTCCGGCAAAGACTATAAGCCCTAACTTATCATTTATTCTTTTTTTTATAAAATTAACTATAACTTCTTTTGCCGTTTCAAGTCTGTTTGCAGGATGAAAATCCAGAGCCTTCATTGAACCTGAAATATCGAGCGTTATCATTATATTAACACCGGTAACTTTTTCAATTTTAAATGAATTAACTTTTTGTGGCCTTGCAAGTGCAATAATAAAAAAAAATAAGGCAATCAATTTTAAGCCAAATATGCTTTTTGCAAATATTATTTTTAAAGATAATTCCTTCTTTTTGAAAAGTTCATTTGAAGAATAATAGATAAATCTATAGCCTTTTTTTTGAAATAATCTATTTATGAAAAATAATAGAGGAATCAATATTAATAGAAAAAATAAATAGGAATATTCAAAATGGTTAAGACCAAATACCGACTCAATAAAATCACTTATTTTTTGTAACATTTTCCTTTTTTATCCTTTCCAATTCCTTTTCTTTTTGTTCCTGTATTACCTGTCTTTTTAAAAAGACATCTAATAAATCGGATATTTTTTTGTTTAAAATGTCTGTTTCCTCAATTTTAGGAATGAATTTTGCAAACTTAACCCTATCTGAAAAGCTGAGTATATTATCAAACTGTTCTTTTACAAACCCTTCTTTTTCTCTTTCTTTTAAAAACATTATTGTTTCAAAGCTTGTAAGTTCTTCTGCATTAAAATTATATTGTCTGTTTAAAAACCTCTTGGTAATTTCTGTAAGTTTTAGAAAATGTAATTTAAGCTTTCCTGAAATAATTAATTTTTTCTTCTCCAAATCAGTAAAATTAATATTGAATTCCTCAACAGGAGTTTTTATAATCTCAGGTGCAAACTTTTTCTGTTTTATTTTTTTTCTTATATATAAAACAATCATTATAATTAAAGCAATTAGTAATAATAGAAAAAACAAATATTTCAAAAAATATAAAATTGTACCAATAAGTTTTGCAAGTGGTCTTATATGTTTTAAATCTTTTTCCGTAAGTTTTTCTTTTTTTTCCAATGATGAAAGTATTGTTACTTCTAATTGGTTGGATTCCAGAGTATCAATAATTTTTTTGTCTTTTATTGTTTTTACTATAATTGGTTTAATTTTAAAATCACC
>JAOZTV010000463.1 GCA_029939015.1 Candidatus Aminicenantota bacterium | reverse complement strand
TTAATATCTTTTTTCATAGAAAAAACTTCGTTAAACGGCCATCCTACTATTTTATTTAATGGCCATGTTTTACTTTTTTTTACTATATTAAAACCCAGTTTTTTATAAAGTTTTAATGCTCCCTGGTTTATATCTATTACTTCCAATGTAATAGCTTTAAATCCATTTGTTTTAGCAAAGACAAAAAATGATTCAAATAATTTTGAACCTATTCCTTTTCCTCTGGATAATTCACTAACAGCAACTGACTCTATATAAATCTCATCAGATTCTGTCTTATGAGTAAGCATTGACAATCCCAGTGCTTTAAAAAAACCGCCTAATAGTCCGTATATTGAAATTATTGTTTTAAATGAAGGAGATAAAAAAGTTTTTTTATCAATTTGATAAGAAAGAACCCCTAAAAGTTCTCCTTTGTCTTCTATTGAAAAACAATTATTAATATTTATTGATAACTCTAATAATTGTTTAGCCTTTTTTTTATCCCCAAGAATAGGAATAAATTTTTCTTCAAGTGCATCTAATAATAACTCTGCAGCACTGCTTTTAAATTTATCTGGAAGTCCTTTATTAATATTCACCTTTTTTACTTTTGCCGGAGAACCAAATTTATATTTATATAGCAGTACTTTTTAATTCCCAGTCCTCATCTTCATTTTCAAGGAGTTGATAGATCTTTCCATTAGACACTTCAAATGGATAAAGATCTATTATATCCTTTCCAACAAGCGGAACTTTGAAGCTTTTGATAAACTTTCCATCAGTAGTATAGACTCTGCCATTACAAATATCTTTCTCTCTGCCAAATGTAAATACATAAACTTTACCATCAGACACCTTAATATCTCTGACAACAGGAAAAGCATCAGGGAAACGGAAAGGTTTCATCCTATCAAAAAATTGTTTAATACCAGGTATTTTTTTTATCTCATCCAGATACTGTTTTTTGTCTATATCGGTAATCTTAACATCTTGAATTTTATCTTTTATTTCACCGGTCTTTTTACCATTTATATCAAAAATTTCAATATGCAAACCATCCTTCCATGGAACATACACACGATCATTGGCAACTGCAAATTTTTCCTGGACAAGAGCATTGAATCCCTGTCCCGGAGCCTGAAAATCATGCACTAACTTTGCCAACTCTTTTTGTTTTTTTAATTTTTTATCATAAAGATTTATTGTGCGATATGTAGTCTTTCCTTTTCGCGTAATTCCAAACCCTGCAAAGCCATTTGATATCTGCCTCAGAAAAAGAATAAATCCAGAAGTAACTTTTGTCTCACTAATAAATTTTCCATCTTTAGTAAAAAGACTCATTTTACCTCTACTTGTAATTAAAATATTCTTTTTTGAAATATTCAACATAAGTGGAACAGGTGGTACCAATAATAATTCTCCTGGTCCTTCACCTTTTTTCCCAAATTTTTTCAAAAACTTAAAGTTTTCAAGAGAATAAATGAATACTGTAGTTCCCTGTGTAATATAAATAAGTCCATCATTAATATACATTCCTGAAGGATTTGTTAATTCATCAAGAACAGTTCCACTCAATGACAGAGTTATCGACATAAAGATAAATACTAAAATTAGAAGCCCTTTTTTCATTATTATTCTCCATAAATTGTTTTTTTAATAAATTTTATACGTAAAAACTAAATAAAAGTTTTTATCAATTGTCCAACTAAGAATTGTGTAGGAGGAAACAATGAAAATTTTAGTTGTATTTTGTTTAGTATTTCTTACTTTTGGTCTGCAGAGTAATATAGCAGTAAATACCTGGTTTAAAGGATATCATTTTGATGCCAGGGTAAGAATTCACAAACATGGTAATGCTAATGAGTTTTTGCGTGGCAGCAAACGCTATATCAGTGTACATGAAGGGGATGTGTATTCAATTTTAATTAAAAACCCTCTTCCTGTCAGAGTAGCTGTGGCAGTAAGTGTTGACGGTCTTAATATTATTGATGCATTAATTGGAGATACCCTTATTTCAGTATTAAGACAGCTAAGATCTGGATACGATAAGAGGCCTAAGGTCTTTCCAATATCAATAATCCTTTGTGGCATCAGGGATATTAAAGACTATAGGATTCATAGGAGTAATAACGACATTATTACAGGAGGCAGTGCCTTTAATATTAAAGCTGAATCATTAAGACTTGGTAATTTTTCAAAAGAAAACACAAAAAACCTTTTGCTTGAACATACAAAGAGATAATCCCAAGAGAGTTAACA
>JAOZTV010000138.1 GCA_029939015.1 Candidatus Aminicenantota bacterium | reverse complement strand
ATATAGATTTTTTAAGGAAGACATAATTAATTATCTACAAGATTAATTGCTTTTATATTCGTGTTTTGATATAAATATACAATAATGAATCATGTTTATATTTTTGCTTTAATTATTAATTTAATAGTTGGGTCTTATGTCTTCCTTTTTATTCATCAAATTTATAAAAAAAACAAAGAAAATTATTTAGGTTCATTAAAATCCTTTACTATTTTCTTTAACATTTTAATACTTGCATATTTTCTTTCTAAATATACATCCACTAATGTTTTAATTGGTAGTTCCACTAATTCATATAGAGTAATAAGAAGTATAATCATATTTGTTTTTTTTATTTCTGAATTTAGTATAGGCTTTTTTTTATATAAAACCATCTGTTTTTTTAAAGAAAAACCAATATCAAAAACAATTATAGGCATATATATTTTTTATGGAATAATATTTTCTGTTTTATATGCAGATTATTTTTTATTTATATTTAATGATCATCAAATTATTCATTCACTCGATATGGTGTGGGAGTTATCAATTAATTTATTTATTATTGTTCAGATAACAGGTTTACTGTACTACTCTTATAAGAATAAAAACCAAAACTCAATACGCCCATTTGGATATATTTTCTTTATCGGGTTTTTAGGCTATTTATTACCTAATATTACATTATATATTTTTGGGAAAGAAATAGGGAAATATACTGATCCTTTTGTTCTCTTTTTTATTAATATTGCTCCATGGATATGGCTACATTTTTTTTATCTTAAACAAGAAGTAAATGTTAAAGGTAAAACAAATATTGAGCAACTATATGAAATATTAAAAAAAGAATTCTCCATCTCAAAACGGGAATTTGAAATTATTAACCAAATTGTATTAGGAAAAAGTAATCAGGAAATGTGTGATATTTTATTCATTTCCTTTCATACTGTCAAAAATCATATATACAGTATCTTTAAAAAACTTGACATAAATAGCAGAAGTCAGCTTATTCACTATATAAATAATCGATTAGAGCAAAATAATCTACATTAAAATTTGTACAGATTAATTTTCCAAAACAATTCTAAAACCAAGTCCGAAGTCATTATATTCACTTCCATGTCCACCACGAACTGTTGTTCTTACAGTTTTTGGACCACAATACCAGCTGCCTCCACGAAAAGTATTACCATTACCAGTTTTTGGACCTTTTGGGTTTACGTTAACTGATCTTGAATAATAATCCTTCTGGTATAAATCCCTGCACCATTCCCAGACATTTCCTGCCATATCCATTACATTATAGACAGATGCTCCTGCAGGATAGGTTCCAACTGGAGAAGTATATGCAAAATCATCATCTATGCCTTTATCGCCACTTTTAATTTTTATATTAATGTCCGAACAATTTAATTTATCTCCAGATAATTTACTATTTCCCCAGGGATATGTTCTACCATCACTTCCTCTGGCAGCTTTTTCCCATTGAGCCTCAGTTGGAAGCAGTATGTTTTTCCCGGTCTTTTTTGACAGCCATTTGCAAAACATCTCTGCATCACCTGAAGTGATTAAAACAACCGGATGATCATCCTTTTGTTTAAATCCAGGTTTTTCCCAGTTAGCATTCTTGTCCTTTTGCCATTTTCCATCCTTCTTTACTGAAGCTATGCCTTTTTTTTCAACTTCTGTAATATAATTTGTGTCTTGAACAAATTTTCTAAACTGGCCTACAGTTATTTCATGTTTTGAAATATTATATGTATCCAGTTCAACCCAATGTACAGGATTTTCATTATTCATACGATTTTTAACATCAGATCCCATTTTAAATTTCCCAGCTGGGATTTTTATCCATTTAATTTTCAATGATTTCACATCAAAATCTGACATCAAATTATTCTCAGGTAATTCTTTTGGAATATTAAAATGATCATCAGGAAATACTGGGTTGATTTCTAATTTTGCTATCTCTGCATGATAGATCTTTTTACCATCATTAAATGAATATGAAAAGGAATGAGGGTAATTTATTCCATCAACCTTTTTATAATTAGAATAAACTCTACTCCACTTTCCCCATTTCCCTTTATTTAAAACATGAGCTACAGTTTTAACAGGCAGATAAGTCTTATAATCTATATAATAATCCATAATTACACTCTGTGACATCTTAACCTTTAGAAGATATACTTTCTTATTGCTTATGTTTTTTATTCCTGCAAATTCAACTGGAAAATCAAAGTAATAGAAAAGAAATAAACCTGGTTCAGCAACAAAATCAGGCATTTCAATTTGTTTAATATGTATTAATTTGTCAAAATGCTTACTTCCTTTAGATTTTCTTAAAAAACATGCTCCTTTATCATTGATAATAGAAAGATGTGTTCCTCCTCTCGAAATACTCTTCATATTTTGAGGTTTTTTTAATTCTGAGATCACTGCTGGTCCATGACCTGGATAAATGATACTTAATCTTATACTTTCTAATGTTTTTGTTAATTTTTTACCACCCATAGCCTGAGCAGATCTTTTAATGATATCACTTACTTTAACTTGACTTATAGCCAAGTTAGTAAGAGTGAAAAAAAACATGAATATCAACATACAAATGATTGTTTTTTTCATAATTACCTCCGTATTATTCAATATTAAATCATAGGAATATTCAACTGGCAATAGGTAATTTTTCTTATTTATTAAAATGAGTAAATTTACCTATAAGGTTTATTTAAGAAAAATAAAAACTAATTATAAAAACATCATTTTTAGTTTTAAGTAAAATCAGAAAATCAATCCTTATCAGATACATAACAGTTGATTGGTTTTTCATGTTTTATTTTTCTGTCAAACATACAAAAGTATAATTATTTGTACTTTTTGTAATCTACACTTGACATTTAGTAAAACATGCACTACAATACCGTTGATGGCTATTGGAGGTGCTTATGGATATTGGAAATAACTTAAAGGTTTGGAGGGCAAAAGCTGATATAACCCAGGAGCAATTGGCAAATGAGCTTGGTTTAAGCAGACAAACTATTAATTCGGTTGAAAGAGGGAAATTTATACCCTCTGTACTATCTGCATTAAAAATTGCAGCTTTTTTTAAAACAAGTGTGGAAGAAGTATTTTATTTAGACCTTGATAAAGGCTAAAAGGAGAAGAAAAATGAAATTAAAAGGAAATTATTATTGGATGTTTGGTACACAATTACTATCAGGAATCATAGCCTATCCTTTAATGCTTAAATTAGGTGTTGTTACAGGAATACTTTTATCTTTTTTACCGTTCTTAATAGGATTGATCACTACTCATCTTAAACATAATCCTGATGAAAGGGATATTCAGTTAATCCATAAAACAGATAGTTTTCATGGGATATTAGTAATGATAGCAATGGCAATTATTTATCTAAAGTTCCCTGGAATAAACTGGTTTTTTGCTTTAGTTGCAAGTACTGGTATTTTCAGAGGATTAACAGGTTTAATGATCTTCAAATTATATTGATCTATTAATAATATTTTTTTTTATTATGACTGCTCTTGCCTTTATACAAAGAAGCGTAACTGGCATGTAACAGAGTCAATAATAGGTAGTTTTTCTCATTTTACAAAATAAGAGAAACTACCTATTAATTATCAGATTGAATAAATTTAATTAGTTCGGTTCTGGATTTTACTTCTATTTTCTTGAATATATTTGAGATTGTATTCTTAACAGTCTGTAGAGATATAAATAAAATATCGGCAATCTCTTTATTACTTTTTCCATCTCTGATCAAATAAATAATTTCACTCTCTTTTGTGGTAATACAATATTTATCATACAATCCTTGAAACTCTGACAGACTATCTGTAATGGGTTTGCTAAGTATATTATTTAATTTAAATTTTATAAAAAGAACAGGAAAAAAATTCATTGCAAAAACTAAAGTATAAAATGGATAAAACCCTATTTTTATCTTATCCTGAAATACGAATAAAAACAAAAACCAGGTAGTATTTATAAAAAAGTATAATAATCCAAGATATCTTATATTTCTTTTCAATCTGAAATCTTCTATTTTTTGCATATTAAATATTAGTTGAAAAATTGCAAAATAAATAAAAAACACCATTGTCATATTTCCCAATATAACACCCATAATATTATCTAATTCAGTCAAGGCATTAAATCCATGCTTATTTGCTCTAACTAATAAATTAATAAATAAGAAAACTTCTAGTAAATTGATAGTCCAATAAAAGATTTTAAAAGATTTTGGAAGTTTTCTATTTGTTATTTGATAAGAGAAAAGAATAAACATATAAATTGCAATAAACAAAAAAGGTAAAGCTATAAAATTCAGATACATACCAATTGATATTTTTAAGCTATTAGAAATAGTTCCAACATTAAGTACTAAGTTTACGATCTCTCGTCCATAAAGATTAATAATTATAAAAACATGGATAAAAACCAGATAATATAGATAATATTGATAAAATAATTTTTTACTCTTTGAATAAAGATTAAAAACAATAAATATCTGTAACCCTGCAAAAACAAAAAGAATTATAGAAAAAATAAGTTTAATACTACTCATATTGAATATAATATCATATAGCAATTAGTCTTTCAAATAATACTATTTAATTTCCAAAAACAAAATTAGTATAATTGTATTGGAATAGTACTAAAGTACTTTATTTTATAATTAGACTTAAGTACTGTTTTTATTATGAATTTTTTAATTATAATGAATATTGTAAAACAGGGGGTATAAGTGAAAAAAATAATTTTTTTAATTTGCATATTAGTGATATATGGCTTCATGCAAAATTCAAAAAGTAATAAATATAAATTCATTTTTGAAGAATCCTGGAAAATTGTTAATGAAAGATTTTACGATTATAAGTTTGGTGGTATTGACTGGAAGAAAATAAAAGATAAATATAAACATATTCAACACTCAAAAACTGATAAAGATTTTTACTTTGAGTTAAATAAAATGTTGTTTGAGCTAAACAGTTCGCATTTAGGGATTGGAACAATCTCTTCATTAAAAAATAATATTTCACCTTATATGTTTGCAAGTGGTAGTATCGGTATAGACATAAGAACAATAAATGATGAAATCATCATTAGTAAAGTAAATCCAGAACTTACTGGATATAAACTAGGATTAAGAACAGGTTTTATTATTAAAAAAATAAATGGGTTAAATATTGCTGATTTTATAAAACAAACGGCATTCAGACCCCCATTTAATCAAAATAATTATAAATTTCATCTAACAAGTACTATACTTCGTAATATATATGGTAAAGCTGATACACATGTTTTAATAAAATATTCAGACAATAATGGTTTAATCAGAAGTATTAAAATAAAAAGAATCAAAAGATCCAATGATATAATTTTATCAGAAAATACACCACCAGTATTTATTGAAATTGAATCTAAAATTTTAAAAGAAAATATCGGATATCTAAGATTTAATGGTTTTCAACCACCAATTCCATCAAATTTAAATACAGCGATAACTGATTTAATGTCAACAAAAGGTTTAATAATTGATTTGAGAGGTAATGATGGTGGCTCAACTGATGCTATGAAATTTATATTAAATAGATTTGTGAACCAGAGAGTTAAATATTGTACATGGGTTGGCAGAAGAGGTAAAAGAGATGATTATCTAAGCCCAATGCAATCTTATGAAGGACAAGTTGTAGTCTTAGTCGATGAGATGAGTATTTCAGCTGCGGAACATTTTGCTTTAAGTTTACAGAAACTTGGTATTGCATCAATTGTTGGCACTCAAACTCCGGGACAACTACTTGCAGGTCAGGGTTTTTTCATTCAAGAGAATGTTCTACTAGTTGTGCCAATTGAAAAAATCGTTTATCCAGATGGATTTAATCCTGAAGGCAAAGGTGTAACACCGGATTTTAAAATAAAATTAGATAAAAACCTATTAATCAAAGGGATAGACAATCAGCTAGATAAAGCATATAATATACTAAGGCATGAATTCTAATATTATTTCTAATCAATTTGCTGAAAATTATGATAAACAGTGTTTAAAATATGGATGGTTCAGCCCGGAAATACTTTTCGGACTGTCTTACGAATATATTAAACCTAATCAAACTCTTTTGGATATTGGGATAGGAACTGGTCTTAGTTCTGTATTATTCCAAAAAGCCGGGTTAGTAATATATGGAATTGATGGATCAGAAAAGATGCTTAAAATCTGTACTTCTAAAGAAATATCAGATAATCTAAAAAAACATGACATACAAAATATTCCTCTTCCATATTCTGATAAATTTTTTCATCATATTTCCGCAAATGGAGTTTTTCATTTATTAGGAGATTTAGCTCCTCTCATAAACCAAGCTTCAAGATTGATAAAAGCTGATGGCATCTTTAGTTTTACTTTTGAAAAATTAAAGCCGGAAAGTTTAAACGGTTATAATAAATCAAATATAGATGGAATATCAGAAAAAATCAATCAAAAATCAGGAATTAAATCATATCGTCACAGCCCCAGTTATATTGAGAATCTTCTTAAAATCAACAAATTTATTTTATTAAAAAAATTAGAATTTCTTGCATTCAAAGCCACACCATGGGATAAGGAAAAGTATTTTAATGCATATATAATGAAAAATATTACTCCTAAATAGAGATAAGTATATATGAGAAAGCATACAAATTTAAAAAATTTGTAGAAGTAGCAAAAATAAGATGTACATAAATTAAACGATTCTTTCGACGAATAGTCTAAAGCCTGTTGCACCATAAGGTTTTACAAAAATCCTCTACATACTTATTTGTATGCCTGCGGTTTTTGCAAAGCCTTCTGGAAACAACATTCTTAACCTCTTCATCCAAAACAATCTTTCAATTTATGATATAATTTTTAAATAAAAGGAGGAAAAATGTATAAAAGTATCGAAGATTTTATTATTGATTGGAACGAAGAGGCAAGCAATACAATTAAAGTATTTGGAAGTATTAATGATGACTTTATGAATAAAAAAGTGAATAAAAATGTAAGAAGTCTTGGTAGAATTGCCTGGCATATAACTCAGACATTGACAGAAATGCCTGCGAAAGCAAAGATCATACCTGAAGACATTCTTGAGAACAAACATATTCCAGAGAGTTTTAAAACTTTGATAGAGATATATACAAAGCATAGTGAAGAACTTGTAATCTTAATAAAAAAAAACTGGAAAGACTCAGAACTTGAAGGTATAATTGAATTATATAACCAGAAATGGAAGCGAAATAAAGTACTTTCTATACTTATTAAACATCAGATTCATCATAGGGCTCAAATGACAGTAATAATGAGGTTGCTTAACATAGAAATACCAGGTATTTATGGACCAACAAAAGAGGAATGGACTAAGTTTGGTATGAAACCACATGAATAAAATATGAATACTTCATATTTATTTTTATATATTATAATGGTATGATTATTAATAAAATGAGATAAAGGAGTATAATATGAAAAAACTTAAATATATTTTATTATTATTGATAGTATTCAATGCATTTAGTTATGCAGAAAAAATATTTTCACTTGATATAACTTGGAGTTTATTAAAACCAGCTGATACCAGTTATCAAAAAATATATACTGACAAACCTTTATATCCTGAAATTATTTTAGCTTATAAATTCAAAAATGATTTTTTTGTTTATTCAGGTTTTGGATTTCTTAAAGAAGAAGGTGAAGTTGATACATTAGACTATAAAGTAAAATCAGATCAAAACTATATATCTTTTGGATTAGGGTATGAATTTATGTCAAAAAAAAGAATAAATTTTAGATTATCAGGAGGCATTATTTTTGTTAATTATGAAGGTATTGCTTATTTTGACGATAATTTAACAGGTATGGATAAGGGAAATAGAACAGGATATAAATTTGACATTGGTTTTTATTATAAATTAACAAAGACTTATGTATTAAATTTTATTGCAGGATATTTTCATGGACAAAACACAACAGACTATTCAAGAAAACTAAGTTACGGTGGTTTGAAAATAGGTGCAGG